>JANMLJ010000504.1:0-1872 GCA_031372465.1 Chitinophagaceae bacterium
AATATTTCCCTTGTCTATTTCTTCGCCGGCTTCATCAATCAGTTCAGTATTCACCTCAGAAAAATTATTCACGAAGTTTAACGGATTCTGAATTTCATGGGCAATGCCTGCGGTGAGTTCACCAAGGCTTGCCATTTTTTCGGAGTGGATGAGTTGGGACTGAGTGGATTTAAGTTCGGAAAGCGTTTTTTCAACTATTACTTTTTGCGCACTGATCTCTCCCTTTTGATGACGCAACAATGCATTTGCCTTTTGTTTCTGCCTGTTATTGCGGTAGAGAAAAAACGCAATCAAAAGGAACACACCTAAACCAGCCAGTAATGCATATTGCCTTACTCTATTTTGATAGGCAGCCTGTGTAATAGCTGATTCGTATTGCCGTTCCTCTTCATCAAATGCTGCAAGGTTTTGGATGGCATTCAGATTTCCAAAGCTGTTCTGTTTTTGTATGGCCGCCAGGGCCATTTTCTGGTATTGAAGCGCAAGTGCAAGGTTGCTTTTTTCGTATTGCGAAGACAAAAAAATACTGGCTTCAGCAATTGGATTGCCACTGCCGTTTTTTTGCGCATCATCAAGTGCCCTTTGAGCATAATAGATACAGGAATCATGCTGCCCTGCTTGTTGATATATCTCCGCAATTTCAAGGTTTGCTTTATAAGTAAAAAAATACTGCCCGGTTGGATAGCCGGCTAACAGACTTTGTTGATAATAATTGAGCGCAAGCTGTACATTTCCTTTATCTGCCTGGAGCCTGGCAAGTGGTATTAAATTGGCACAACTCATAAATTCCGCACCATAGCGCTTGATATTTTTATCTGCCATCAGGCAATAATACAAGGCAGAGTCTGGTTGATGCATTAAATAATAGGTCCTTCCAAGATGTACTTCTGGCATTACCGCCATGTAATAATTATGCAATGAGTCAAATAGCTGCTTTGACTGTTTAAGATAAAACAATGCACGGGGGAAATCATTTGTTCCCCTGTATATGACCCCAAGCCTGTTAAGCACTTCCCCCCGGCCGATCGTAAAATTGTATTTCTCAGCGATCCGTAAGGCCTTCAACTCCAATTCCAGGGCCCTGGAGTGATTGTTAGCCAGGGAAAGCGCAAACCCCATCATCAAAAGGGATCTGAATTCCCCTTCGTGAAATTTTATTTTCCGTGACAGCATCAAAGCTCTCTGGGCATAGAATAAGGCAGAGTCAGCATTAGCGTACTTATATTGATCAACCAGTTCCACCATCGAAAGAACATTACTGGTATCAATCTTACTTATAGAAAGCTCCTGCTTCAGGCTGTCAATGATGGTTTGATGGGGGCCCTGTGCAAGGCCTGTCTGAAAGAAAGACCATATAAGGAATAGACCTGTCAATTTTTTCATTATCCAAGGGATTTAAAAGGTAATTCAATAACAAATTCACTTCCTTCATTCTCTTTCGTGTCCACTTTTATTTCACCGCCATGTGCTTTTACAATATCATAACTCAAACTCAACCCCAAACCTGTACCTTGACCTGTTGGCTTAGTAGTAAAGAATGGTTGAAATATTTTATCTACTATTTTTTTAGAAATACCCGGGCCATTATCTTTTACACTTATAAAAACTTTATCGCCAACTTTCTTTGTGCTCAGCCAAACAGTAGGACTGTGTTTATAATCAGGGTCTGGGAACCCCCCTACGGGGGGCAGGGGGGCCGCGTAGAATGCATTGTTGATAAGATTGAGTATCACTCTTCCAATATCCTGCGGAACAATATTGATGTTGCCAATTGTCTCATCATAATCCGTTATCATTGTTGCATTGAAAGTTTTGTCTTTTGCCCGAAGACCATGATAAGCCAATCGTAAATATTCATCGGCAAGTTTATTG
>JANMLJ010000525.1:0-5575 GCA_031372465.1 Chitinophagaceae bacterium
GCAATCAATGGTATAAAGATGGAGTTGCTATTAGTGGTTCAACAGCAATTACCTATATAGCAAATACAAGTGGTAGTTTTACAACAAAAGTTACTGTGAATGGATGTGAGTCGGCTGTTTCCAATGCAATTATTGTTACTGTAAATCCTTTTCCAGCTACACCAACTATTAGTGCAGGTACTGCTACTACCTTCTGTAATGGAGGAAGTGTAACATTAACATCGAATGCAGCCAACGGTAACCAATGGTATAAAGATGGAACTGCCATCAACGGTTCAACAGGCATAACACTGAATGTAACAACAAGTGGCAGCTATACAGTAAAAGTTACATTGATTGGATGTGAGTCTCCGGCATCCAATGCTATTGCAGTAACAGTTAATCCTGTTCCAACTGCACCGATCATATCAGCTGGTACAGCTACATCATTTTGCGTTGGCGGAAGTGTAACGTTGACATCAAATGCAGCCAATAGCAATCAATGGTTTAAAGATGGAGTTGCTATTGGTGGTTCCACCAACACTACACTAACTGTAACTACAAGTGGCAGCTATACAGTAAAAGTTACTTTGACTAGTTGTGTATCGTCTTCATCCAATGCAATTATTGTTACGGTAAATTCTATTCCGGTTACACCCACAATATCTGCAGGTAGTGCTACAACTTTCTGCAATGGCGGAAGTGTTATCTTAACATCGAATGCTGCAAGTGGCAACCAGTGGTATAAAGATGGTGTTGCAATGGGTGGTTCAACCAACACTATCCTGAATGTAACTGCAAGCGGCACCTATACAGTAAAAGTTACATTGAATACATGTGAATCTGCAGTTTCCAATTCCTTTGTGGTTACAGTTATTCCTATTCCTGCTACACCAACCATAACAACAAATACGGCGACTAGCATTTGTACAGGAGGAAGTGTAACACTGACTTCCAATGCCGCCAGCGGAAATCAATGGTATAAAGATGGAGTTGTTATCAGTGGTTCAACAGGCTTAACGTTGAATGTAACAACAAGCGGAAGCTATACTGTAAAAATTACTGTAATCGGATGTGAGTCTGCTGCATCCAATGCTATTACAGTTACAGTTAATCCTATTCCAACAGCACCAACCATAACTCCCAACGGAAATATATTACAGTCTTCTTCTGTGTCAGGCAATCAATGGTTTTTGAATGGCGCTTCCATTAGCGGAGCTACCAACCAGCTATATACCGTACAAGCTTCAGGCTTGTATACCGTACAGGTAACCCTGAATGACTGTAGCAGTATTTCAGCCGTTTTCAATTTTGTTGCTACCGGTATTGTTACTCCTTCAGCCTGGAACTATGATGTTGTTTTATTCCCTAACCCGGTTAATAATACCCTGTACATTATTAATCAAAGTAACAGAAAGCTGGGTATCCGATTAATGGACATCAACGGAAAAATTGCATTGGATTATTATCTCAATACAACAAATGGGTCTGTCAATATGGGAAAATTAGCCGGGGGCATTTATTTAGTCAGCATCACTGATCTGCAAAAAAATGAAACCATTCATAAGCTCATTATTAAACAATAATTATTATGCGTATCATTAAATATATCTCATTACTACTGGTTTTTTTTGCAGTAAGTACTGGTTGTAAAAAAAGTACTTCAGGCGGGGGTGGCGGTGTTGTAAATGAAGAGAACTTAATTATTGCAATTGACCCTGACCCTGGAAATACAATTGCTCAGTCGCTTGGTAGTAATTACACATTAAACATATTGGTACAAAGCAGAATGCCAGCTTTGGGTGTTACGATAGATATTAATTGCAAAAAAGAATCGGATAACACAGCTGTATTTTCCCAATCGTTGCAAAGTACTACCTCACCTGTGATGGCTACAATTAATGGTTTGCCTTTTAATGAAGTGACGATAGTTACCATTACTATTAAGTCAAGAAGTACATCCACTAATACAGCTTCAAAAACATTCAGGTTAGTAAAAAAATAATTTTAAACTAAACTTTTAATTCAATAACTGTCCGCATGCTCCATCTTTATCTTTTCTTCTGATTTTACGAAGTTGCAGATTCAACCGAGCAGCTTAAAATATCACCTCAATCGGCTCAATTATTATTATTGGACCAAAATAATTCCCTTCTGAAATTTTACAATAAACCCTGTTCCATTTAAGAAACAGGGTTTATTTTTTAAAAGGACTTTCAGGTATTTTTCTTCTTCCTGATTACGAAAAACAAAAGAAGCAAAAGCACCACCACTCCCCCACCAATAAAATAATACATTTTCATATCCTTCGGCTCTTTATCCAATCCTTTGTCAATATTTTTTTGGGTTTGGCTGAGATAGCTGTCAATAAATGGAAAAGAAGGGTTCATCTCTTTCACCCGCTTAAATTTTTCCAGTGCTTTTTTATAATGATCTTTATCAAAAGAATGCATGGCATCTTCATAAGCCAGCGATATATCACTCATCTCCGGCTTGATCTTCATTTTATCTATAAACTCATTCACGATAGTTGAAGGCATTATAAAATTCATACCCTGCACTTCCTGTTTACGCTGCTCATCTACACTTACAAAAGTTGCCAGGCCTATTACCTCTCCCTGCTCATTCATTACAGGACCACCACTGTTGCCATGCGTAATAGCGGCATCTATCTGCAATACTTCCCAGCCATCTTTCATATTCTTTTTTGCACTTACCAAACCTTTTGTCAGCGTAGCTTCCGAAACTGTTTCCGTAGAAAGTAAGGGATTAAAGGTGGCCACAGCTGGATACCCCAATACATACACCGGATCCCCTACCCGCATATCTTTATCATCACCAATTCGGATGGTGGGGTAAATATGTTTCTCCTGTAGTTTCAGTATGGCTACATCTTTTCCGGGAATGGGATTGCCCTGTGTAATTATTTTTGCCGGAATAACCAAGGGCACGATCTTGCCTTTAGCACCAGTAACGCCTAGGACTACACTAAATTCCTTTTTAATTCTTCCCACTTCCATGGTTTGCGAGTAATACCAGGAATAGGCTTCTTTGATAGCCTGCGCTTCTTCGTCTGTCATGTCGCGATTCATCGCATCTTCAATCGTCTTTACATCATCCTGCAATATTTCCATGAAAGCCTGTTCTGCAAAACCCTGTTTGGTATCTCCGTCATTCTCATCTACCACATGGGCATTTGTTATTACATAGCCATCGGGAGTAACAATAAAACCCGAACCCATCATGGTCGTGTTCAGTTCTTTCGATACTTTTTCTGTTCCTTTCAGCATGTATTTTTCAATATTGGCAGCAAATGTCAGCAGGTAGGTATTCCAGAAAAGTTCCAGTGTAAATTTTCCTTCATCCGTCAATTGCTTTTTCACCTGCTCTGCCATGGCCGTTAATGCCGGCTGGTCAATTTCAGGAGCAATAGCACTCACTAAACCAGTGTACGTTGCCTGTATCATAACGGTACCCGGTTTATTGCGCTCTGCAATTTGAACCGGCGACATTCCTTTTTGTGCAAAAGATAGACTTGAAAAAAAGAGTGAGATAAAAAACAGGATTTTTTTCATAACTGTTGGTTTTTACCTGTCTGACGATAGACAGTATGACAATAAAGATAAAGTAGCCTTTTCAAATATCCTTATACCCGTTTGGAGGAAGTTCAAATTCTTACAAAAGCTATTCCACACCAAGCTAATTTTTTACCGCAGAGAACAGGAGAAAATGAGGTCTCGCAGAGTCTCTCCAGGTAAACTAATCGTCCTTCTGTTCTCTGTCCCTGCCTGCAAAAAGACATGGTTGAAAAAATACAGCGATAATTCGAAATAAAACTTATCCTATTAATTTAATCGGCCGATTGATAGATTCTTTCAAAAAATATGAAATCGGTCGAAACAGGCTTTCTCCAGCATCTCCCGATCATCAGGATGTGCAATTTCAATCAATGCTTTTGCCCGCTGCCGTAGGTTCTTACCAAAAAGAAAAGCCACGCCATATTCTGTTATTACATAATGAATATGACCACGGGTAGTTACTACACCTGCACCCGGTTTTAAAAATGGAACGATTCGGTTTACTCCTTTTGCTGTTCTACTGGTTAAAGCAATTAAAGGTTTACCTCCTTCGCTTAATGCAGCCCCCCGCATAAAATCCATTTGCCCGCCAATGCCACTGTATTGTATGGAACCGATAGAATCAGCACATACCTGGCCGGTTATATCTATTTCAATAGCGCTGTTAATAGCCACTACTTTTGGATTGCGCCGGATCACATGCGGATCGTTTACATAATCTATATCCAGGAAGGCAAATGCCGGATTATCATCCACATAATCATACAAACGCCGGGTACCCACGGCAAAACCGGTTACTGTTTTATTAGGATGAATTCTTTTTTTGGAATTATTGATAACATCTTCTTCAAATAAATCGATGATACCATCACTGCACATCTCGGTATGCACCCCTAGGTTTTTATGATGATGCAATGATTTTAATACCGCATCGGGAATAGTACCGATGCCCATTTGGAGGGTGCTGCCATCTTCAATTAATCCGGCAACAATTTTTCCAATCTTTAATTCTTCGGGACCCACTTTTGCTCCATAATCTACCTGTGGCAATTCTTCTTCCTGGTAAACCATAGATGTAAAACGGGTAGTATGCACCAGGCTATCGCCATGCGTGCGGGGCACCCGTGGATTAACCTGCGCTATAATATGCGTAGCCGTGTTGACGGCACTACGGGCTATATCAACTGATACACCGAGCGAGCAATATCCATGTTTGTCTGGCGGTGATACTTGCACCAATGCCACATCAATATGCATTTCGTTGCGGAACAAATCAGGAATATCACTTAAAAAAACAGGAATAAAATCTGCCCTCCCTTCATTGACAGCTTTTCTTACTGACTCAGAAACAAACATACAATTGATATGAAATGAATTGGCATATTGCGGTTTATCCAATTCAATATCTCCCTGAACAGTAATAAATGTAAGTTCCACATCACGAAGTCCAGCAGACAATTTTCCTAATTCCCTTAATAAATAAAGTGGTGTCTGGGCACTGCCCTGCACAAAAACCCGGTTGCCTGATTTAATGACAGACAAGGCCTCTTCCCCCTTTTTATATTCAACTGGTAATTTCATGTCGCAAAATTATAGCTAAATGAACCGGAGAAAATGATTATCCTTAGATAATAGATTGATAAGAATCAGTAAATTTATCGGGAGATCAACCATTCAATGGCAAGATCATAACCTTTAAGGCCTAAACCTACAATACTACCAACTGCTTTGGCACTAACATGTGATAGTTTTCTGAAATCTTCCCTTGCCTGAACATTTGATATATGTACTTCTACAACGGGGGTTTTAATGCCAGCAATGGCATCACCAATGGCTACTGATGTATGCGTATATCCCCCGGGGTTAAAAATGATACCATCATAATCAAAACCTACCCGTTGCAATTCATTGATCAATTCCCCTTCCACATTACTTTGGAAATAACTGATTTCAATGTTGCTATATTTTTTCTTTAGTGATTCAAGAAATTGTTCAAAAGACATATTGCCATAAATATC
>JANMLJ010000530.1:0-1601 GCA_031372465.1 Chitinophagaceae bacterium
CATTCAATGTAGCATTTACACCTGCACCTAATTGAGCAGCAATAATGGCTCCATCAACATCAGAAACCATCACAGCAGGTGTTGTTATTGTATTATCTGTTCCACCCATAGTTATTGGTGCACCTGGAATATTATTAACCATAATGATTCCAACAGCCCCGGCGGCTTGTGCTGCCAACGCTTTTATTACAAAGCTGCAGGTTCCCCTGTTTATGAGTGCAATTTTTCCGCTTATATTGTTAGCCGGGGCACCGGTACATGCTTCATGAGTGCCACCTGAAGCATCATCAAAATAGGCAACCTGTGCGGTAACCGGGCCAAGGTTAGCCAGTTTATTTGCTGTGCTAAAATTACTTTCAGAAGCCGGATAAACTCCCGCTATAGTGCTGGGAGGGTTTACAGTTACATTTCCACTATTGGGAGCTTCGTTCCATAAATACATTTGCATTCTGGGCCTGATACCATCGTTCTGCGTACTAAAATTTGCATTGTTAGTGCCCCCGCCATCCTGGGCTTCTGCCTGTACATAATCATTACCATTTCCACCTCTGCCAATATTATCAGTCTGGAAATTACCTGATACCTCATTGAACCCATATAAATAGAAAACATCATGCATTAAATTATTCCAATAAAAAAGATTATTTAATGCAAACTTTTTATTTTGTGGAACTGTTGGTTGTTGAGTAGGTAAAGGTGATTGTATGAAACTTAAGGAGGGAATCGATGATGTTGATGTATCCGGCCAGTTTGTAGTAGCATTTGGGGAATTACCATTAGACGCATCAAGATACGCAAATACATTGTTTCCTCTTGTAATATCATAATTGGTCGTTCCATCGAAATGCCAGCCATTTGTAGTTGCATTATTTCCAGCTCCGGATAAAAGCCAGGGGTTTGACACAATTGTAGTAAGTCCATAATTCTGACTTTCTAACGGGTAGGGAACCACCAGGTAATTTGCACTGGTAACAGTAGGTGGCGGTGGTGGCGTAAATAAATTTAGTTCTGAATAATCTTTAATTTTTATTTCTTTAATCTGGCGATTGTTTTTTGTAAGTAGTATGGAGTTTGAGTTATTATTTGTGCCATCTTTTGATTCATAAACAGTGAAATTTAATTTATCAATAAAAGAACCATTTGTTGCATCTATTTGTATATTCCACCAATCAGTAGAACCTACCGGTACTACCTGAACCTGCCAGGCAAGTTTCACCATTTTTTGTTTTCCCTTTTCAACAGGAACCCACATGAGTTCAGCTGTTACGTTTTCTGTAACAGAAGGTGGTTTACCAAAATCAAGCCTGTTACCATTTTCAAAAGAACTGATTACAGATAATGAGGGTGGCACCGGAAGCCGGGCTTCAGCAAAAGCAGCCCTGACGGCATCTGCAGCTTTTATTGTTGCTGTGGCAGACTGGTAATTGGTGGCTTTTTCCATTTCAGTTATAAGGACACCTGTGTTGGATACAACCTTCTCATTTTTAAATGCTAAAACCAACATCTGGTTATAAACAGGTAAACCTTTATAGGTTTGAAATAAATAAACCATTTGAGTACCGGCTATCTCATTGTAGTAAGTACTGCTTAATTTAAGATTA
>JANMLJ010000536.1:0-3041 GCA_031372465.1 Chitinophagaceae bacterium
ACAGGCAAAACCACTAATCATTGGCATCACACTTTTACCATTAAGTCCTACGCTGCGCATTAGCCTGTCAGATAAAAAACTGATACGGGCCATATAGCCGCTATCTTCCAGTAATGTTATCAGCCCAAACAAAATCATAATCTGTGGCACAAAAAGTAAAATACCCCCTAAACCTGCAATCACTCCATTTATTAGTAAATCTGTCCAGCGGTTATTGGGTAAAGAGATAGCAAGTACATGGCTGAGTTTGGCAAATCCGGCATCAATCCAATCCATTGGAAACTGTGCCAACCAGAACACACTCTGAAATAATAAAAATAATACTACCAATAAAATCAGATAACCCCAACGACGGTGCAGCAAAATATTATCCAGCTTCTCCGTAAACAATGACTTCTGCAAAGGATCCGGTTCAGAAACAGTTTGCTGCATAATCTGCCTGATACGGCTATAGCGTTGTAAAATTTCTTCTGCCTGCGTCTTTGTTGGATTAAAATTATTTTTCGATTCAATATCTTCAATTGTTTGCTGCATCGGCTCCTTCAAATCAAACGATTCATGATTAATGAGATAATGAATAGCCGTATAATCGCTTAATTGAGGAAAGAGCGCTTTAACGTCATCTATAGCCTTTTCAGCCAGCACTTTATTATCAATGAAATCCCTGATAGGGGGTTGATACAAATTCTGCCCTATTTGTTCAATCGTTTTTTTAAGTTGTGGAATGCCTTTATTCTTTCTTGGATTTACGGCAACAACAGGTACGCCCAACTCTCTTTCGAGTGCCGCAATATCAATTTTAATTCCTTTTCGCCTGGCCATATCCATCATAGTAAGCGCAATTACAACCGGCACTTTCAGATCGATAATCTGGGAACAGAACAGAAGATTTCGTTTCAGGTTACTGGCATCAGCCACAGCAACCACTACGTCTGCTTTTATTTCTTTATCCTGGGCCAGGAGTACTTTATAACTTACCCATTCATCAAGGCGCCTGGGATAGAGGCTATAGCTACCAGGCAAATCAATGACTTCTGCAGCAAGGCTTACTGATAAATCAGTTGAACCTGTTTTTTTATCAACAGTAACGCCGGGAAAATTACCAACTTTCTGATTTAAACCAGTAAGGCAATTAAAAAGTGAGGTTTTCCCGCTGTTTGGATTACCCACTAATGCAATATGTAATTTACTGTTTTTCACCTTCTTTCAAGTCAGCAAAAGTAGATTGGTAAAGGCAAACAGCCTTACGAATTGCGATTTTTGGGCAACTGTATCGGGAAGAAATAATAAAAGCCTGCTTATTAGCTGAAAGGATAAAGATTTCACTGAATATTCTTCTCCCCGGTACCAAAATCGGGCTGGGAATCACGAAGTCCCGAATCAGCAGTTTAAAATATTGGAATAGCTGTTAAGAAAGGAACCTTAACCTGTATATAATATTTTACAATAAATAACAACACGGGAATAACTACTCTAATACCTTTGCCCCACAAAAATCAGCTATGTACGCAAATTTTTCAAAAAGTCTATTCATAATATTATTTTTCTCTGCTTGTGCTGCGCCAAAGACCATCACAAAAGCCGATACAGAAACAGCAGTCAATCTCAGCACCCATATTAAATATCTCGCAGACGATAAATTAGAAGGTAGAAGAACCGGAACTATTGGAGAAGAGCTGGCGATGAACTATATCATTAGCCAATTTAAAGAAATAGGATTGATGCCTAAAGGAACTGAATCGTATCCGCAGACTTTTCCGGTAAATGATGGAAAGAAAATGGATGACCTGACTGAATTTAGTATTAATGACAATGCGCTTGAAAAAGTAAAAGATTTTTTTCTTTTTCCTTTTAGCCCCGATCAAAAAATAGAAGCATTACCTTCTGTTGCTTTACAGGAAGTAGGGATGCCCTGGTTCTTTGATTTAAAAGATGTGTTGGAAGAAAATAAGAGCAATCCGCATTTTGATTTGATTGAATATATCCGCACTCATTACAAAGGGATCAGGGACAGAGGTGCTGTCGCTATGATTTTTTATAATACATCTTCCATTGACGATAAGCTGATCTTTGACGCAAAAGATAAATCAGAAAAATTGGCTATCCCTGCAATATATGTTTCAAAAGAAACTGCTAAAAAATATTTTGCAGATAAAATGGCTACACTGAAAATAAAACTGAGAACATCAATCAGTGAAAAGACCCGAATTGGTCACAATGTGATTGGCTATATAAATAACGGAGCCGCCACTACAGTAATACTTGGCGCCCACTATGATCACCTGGGTTATGGGGAAGATGGTAATTCTATGATAAGAAATTTTGATACGCCAATGATACATAACGGCGCAGATGATAATGCCAGCGGTACTTCAGCATTAATAGAGTTGGCCCGAAAATTGAAATCATCTAAAGCAACGAATAATAACTACCTCTTCATTGCATTTTCCGGCGAAGAGTTGGGATTATTTGGTTCAAAATATTTTACAGAGAATCCAACAATTGATTTAAAGACAGTGAACTATATGATCAATATGGATATGGTGGGAAGGTTGAATGATAGTTCTAAAGTTGTAACAATCGGTGGATATGGCACTTCACCAGCATGGTCAAGTGTAATTAATAAGGAATATTTTGCTTCTTCTGATGCTGTTAAGACTAAGGTTCCTTCTTTAACAATTAAGTTTGACAGCAGCGGAACAGGTCCCAGTGACCACACTTCTTTTTACCGGAAAGACATTCCTGTATTATTTTATTTTACCGGCTTGCATACTGATTATCATAAGCCATCGGATGATGCTGATAAAATCAATTATACGGGGGAACAAATAATCATTCAGCATATTTATCAACTCATTGAATCATTAAATGATAAAGGCAAATTAGCTTTCTTAAAAACAAGGGAAACGCAATCATCCACCAATACAAGATTCAGCGTTTCCATGGGAATTATGCCGGATTATACATTTGACGGCACCGGAGTAAGAGCCGATGGGGTAACGGACGGAAAACCAGCGCAGAAAGCGGGTATAAAAGCAGGT
>JANMLJ010000563.1:0-2005 GCA_031372465.1 Chitinophagaceae bacterium
GGCCTATATATGCATTTATCGAATTATTTGGTATATTTGATTTATAAGTTTGAATATAGATTTTTCTTGTAAATAAATCAAATTTAATTACAAGTTGAGATCCGAAAATATTTTTTGTATATGTAAAACTTCCGGTAGGTACTAACGTAAAATATACTGACAGCATTACCAGTGTACTGGAAAAAAGAGTAGAGAAAGTTTTAGAAAAAGAAAAACCCGGAATGCCTGGCGGCATTGTGGAAAGTATAATTTCCAATGTAGCAGTAAGTGCCAACAACCCAAGAGATAATAACAGGAGCGTACAGTCGAATCTTGGTCGTATCCAGGTTTCCTTTGTAGAGTTTGAAAAACGACATGGTAAAAGAACAATGCCTTATAAGGAAGCGATACGGGAAGCTGTACAGGGAATACCCGGTGCTAATGTAGAAGTGGCACAGGAAGATGGTGGCCCGCCAACTGATCCCCCGGTGAATATAGAAGTGGTGGGAGATAATTTTGAAAACATTGCTTCAGTTGCCACACAATTGTTCAATTACCTGGACACTAACCGGATAAAAGGTATTGAGAACCTGCAGGCCGATATCGACTTAAATAATCCTGAAATCACCATTAATGTGGATAGGCAAAAGGCCATGTTTGAAGGCCTTAGTACAGGGCAGGTAGGCATGGAATTACGTACCGCTGTATTTGGTAAAGAAGTGAGTAAGATAAAAGATGGTGAAGATGAGTATAAAATTCAGTTGCGCTATAACGACCTGCAACGTAAAAGTATTACCGATCTCATTAATATGCGTATCACTTTTATGGATATGAATACTATGCGGGTAAAATCTATTCCATTGAGTGCTGTGGCCAGTATTGATTATACGAATACCACCGGTGGTGTTAAAAGAAAAAACGTACGACGTACTATACAATTACAGAGTAATGTAACCGATCCAACTTTGGTGGGTCCTATTAATAAAGAGCTGCAACTAAAGATTGATGATTTTAAAGGCAAGGTAAAAATTCCGGCGGATGTAACTATTAAATTAAGCGGCCAAAGTGAACAGGAAAAAGAAACGCAGTCATTTTTAGGCACAGCATTTATGATCGCAATAGGTCTTATCTTTTTAATCCTTGTGTTGCAGTTTAACTCGATGAGCAAGCCGTTTATTGTGATCACGGAAATATTTTTTTCTGTTATTGGTGTATTGATGGGTTATGCTATTACCGGTATGACCATTGCCACTATCATGTTGCTGGTAGGTATAGTTGGTTTGGCAGGAATTGTAATTAAAAACGGTATCCTGATTATCGAATTTACGGATGAGCTTCGTGGAAGAGGAATGAAAACAAGAGAAGCAGCCATACAAGCCGGAAAAATCAGGATTATTCCTGTTTTGTTAACGGCAGTGGCTACTATATTAGGTCTGTTGCCATTGGCAATAGGATTTAATATTGACTTTGTGGGATTATTTCAGCACCTGCGTCCAAATATTTTCTTTGGTGGTGACAGTGTGGTATTCTGGGGTCCGCTCAGCTGGACAATTATTTTCGGTTTGATTTTTTCTTTCTTCCTTACATTGGTAATGGTACCAAGTATGTACCTGATGGCAGAGCGATTGAAAAGACCAATGGAGAAATTTTATGGATCTAAGTTCATTGCTTTGCTTGGATTCCTGGGGCCATTCTTCTTCATCTTTGTGGGTATTATGTTTTTGGTAAGAAGAATACAGGGAAAGAAAGTGTGGTTAGGGAAAATAAAACAAGTGGTAAAAGAAGCCTGATAATAGAAGGACTATGTTAGGTTGATGTAATACCAATATGATTTATTAAACAGCCCAATACATTTCACGCAAAGAAAAAAAGAAAAGGCGGCGCAAACCTGCCTGTCCGGTAGGCAGGGAATACATAAGACTAATTAATATTTCACTTTGATATTAATCAGTGAACTAATCATTGGATACTTACAAAAAAGGACACCTGCCACTGGCAGAATGTCCTTTTGTAAAAAGAAAAAGAA
>JANMLJ010000604.1:0-1705 GCA_031372465.1 Chitinophagaceae bacterium
CTTACGAATGCTACCTGCTTATTTCTGATAACATCATTCTTGTACATTGCTTTTCTCTTTTAGCTGGATTCACAAATTTAATATCCAGCTTAGTGATCTCATAATCCAACGAAGAAAACCCCTGACCTATTTTATACCCGGCCTGTATTATTTCTCCCTCATCTTTTATATCATAAACCAGCCATATTTTTTTCCCCTGGTGTAAAACTGAATCTGCAAAGGGATTGCGCAATGTTTTCGTGTAAAAATTAAAAGAAGAGCTATAGGTGTTTTTCCAAAAATACACTGCATCCGGATTTATCTTTCCCCGGGTAGCTTCGGCAAGTTTATTTCCGCCCTGGTAATTTAATAGCTGAGGATAAAAATTACTGTTAAGCAGAAAAAAAGAAAACGCCATGGCTGCCACTGAAATAGTCACGGCTTTTTGCAAAAGACCGTAGACGGGGCTTTTTATAAAATAAAAAACAACAGCCAGCAACAATACAACTCCAACAATCACCCAACTGCTTTTTACCGGGAAAGCCCAGGTATTAATAAGGGCGATCAACAACAAGAGAATAACAACTATTACAAACTGTATACGATGAAACATCTTTATCCATTTCAGGTTTTCTTTCTTTTCTAGTATAAAAGAAGCAACCAATACAGCGGTTGTTGGAAATACAATGTTGAGGTAATGAGGCAACTTAAATCCTGAAAATGAAACTACCAGGAGAATAGTTATAAAAACTCCGGACGTTAGCCATTCATCCCTGCGATATAAAAAATTTTTAATTCTTCCGGCGATAGCTAAATAAGCAATGATACTCCAGGGAGCAAAAGCCCATAGAAAGGAATGGAAAAAGAAAAAATAATCATGTTTCCCGTCATTACCCATTTGCCCGGTGAACCTCTCAATACTTTGGTTGAACAAAATGAATTTTACTCCATTGATATGATCTTTTCCCCTCACCATTTTTTCAGGATGCAGGTTATACTGTATATAATAACAATACAAGACGGGAGAAATAAGCAATCCAAATAAAACAAGTAGTAACAACCATTTCCCATTAAGAAATAGTTTCCACTCTTTGCGATACAGGATATAAAACAAAGCGGCAACAGCCGGAACAAATACGGCAATATGCCCCTTGCTGCAAAACCCCAATGCCAATCCCAATGCAGCACCAGCAATATTTATTATTTTTTTATGTTGAATAAACTCAACCAGTTGCCAGATAGCAAATGCAATGGAGCTGGTTAGTATCGCATCCATTCTTACATCATTGTTGGAAAGTACAAAGGCAAAAGAGGAAGCAACGATCAGGGCGGCCAGTCTGCCAATCTCATTATCATACAAGGCCTTTCCAATACGATAAGTGGAATAGACACCAAGAATACTAAAAAGAAAAGAAGGGAGTTTGTAAGCGAAACCTGTAACACCAAATATTTTATAGCTAAAAGCACATAGCCAGAAGTGCAGATGAGGCTTGTCCAGGTAATCTCCGGCATGATCAACCAAAGAAACATAATCACCTGTCAGGTACATGTGCAGGGCAATATTAGCGTGATGGGCCGAATCAGCATCCATCAATGGTACAAACAACCCAATGATATACACCAACCCCAACAGGGAAAATAAGAACAGGTAGTTGTTCCGGGATAGAAACGGTGTATTCAAAAGAAAAATTTTGACAAAGTAAACAAAGAAGAAGGAGTTTGATGA
>JANMLJ010000607.1:0-15035 GCA_031372465.1 Chitinophagaceae bacterium
ATATACAATATTGCCCAATGCGTCTATCTCTATCTGTTCTTCCCTTTTCTGCATAGTTGTAACAGGGATTGAAGAAATAACAAATTCATTGGTTGGTTTCAGCAATGCATCCATGTCAATATCGTCAGTTTTTTTCCCGCCGGTTTCTTTTTTCACTAATTCCATTCCGCAGATCGGACATTTGCCCGGCTTGTCCCGGATAATTTGAGGATGCATGGGACAGGTGTACATATCCTTTGCTACTCCTGTTTTGTGTACTGCATGAGGATCTTTATTATTGTTACAAGCAGTAACAATCATCACAATCAAGGCTGTTATCAAATAAATTCGTTTCATACTATTTTTTACTTAACTCAATTGATACTGTAACATCATGCCATCATCTTCATGTTCCAGGTTGTGACAATGGAACACAAACTTTCCCGTATTATTTTCAAAAGGAACCAGCACTTTAACTGTTTCACCCGGCATAACTAATACGGTGTCCTTCCATCCATTTTCAGATGCAATCAGGTTGCCCCTTCCGCCACTGCGTTGCAATACCTGAAAGAACACACCATGCAGGTGCATAGGATGCGGCTCATCGCCATTGCTGTTATCAAATACCCATATTTCATTTGTATTGGCTGCTACCGTTTCATCAATCCGGCTACTGTCGAATAATTTTCCATTTATGCGGTGACGCATTTGCATTCCATTATTCATTGGCACTCCGTGATGCTCCATGGCATTGGAGATTTCAAATACTCTTGTCCTTACTGCTGATGCTGCTGCTATAGGAGTAATGGCAGAAAGGTTTGCAGGAACAGTAAATGTAATGGCAGAAGATACTGCTACTTTAAATTTCATGATTTTAAAACCCTGCTTGCCCTGTGCATTACCACCGTTGCCAAATTCTTTGCTTACTAAATAAATTTCAGTTCCGATTGTGGAACTGCTAAAGTTTACAAGTACATCCAATCTTTCTCCTGGGGCAACCAGGATTTCTTTTACTTTAACAGGATTTTTTAATAAGCCACCATCGTTACCGATAATTATCAGGTCAGCATTGTTACTTAATGCAAGATTGTAAACCCTTGCATTGGAACCGTTGAGAATACGAAGACGGTAATAGCGGGTAGCAACTTCGGTATAAGGTGAATAAATACCGTTTACTATTATTGATTCACCCATGTAGCCGGCCATCACTTCCTCCATTGATGGATTATAAGTAATGCCATTTGATGAGATACGTTTATCCTGTATTACCAATGGCAATTCATACTGGCCGGATGGTAGGCTTAACGCCGCCTCTTCCGTATCATTAATAATAAACATACCGGCAAGACCCTGGAACACCTGTTTACCTGTCATTTCATGCGGATGCGGATGATACCAGCTTAAACCAGCTCGTTGATTTATTGTAAACTGGTAACGGAAAGTACCACCTGCACTGGCTAACTGGTCGGGATGCCCATCCATTAAAGCAGGAATCTTTAAACCATGCCAGTGGATGTTAGTATGTTCTGATAAATTGTTCTGTAATAAAACGTTCATTACATCACCTCTGTTAATTCTGAAAGAAGGACCCAACAGGCTATTGGGCTGATAACCTAATAAAGGAATATTTGTTCCTTTAATGTTTGCTACAGTAGCCTGTGCCGTCAATGTATGGTTAGCACCTGCCTGAGCCGGATAAGACAGTAATCTTGAAAAATCTCCTTCCGTTACCGGTACAGCTTCTGTCATCAAACCTATGTGATGCTCTTTGTTACAACCGCTGCAACTGGCAAGAAAACCTGCAGCAGTACCACCTGTTAATACTGTTCCGGTACTAAGTCCGGATATCTTTATGAAATTTCTCCTTTTCATATAGTTGGGGTTTATTTATTTTCAATAATACGTTCGATAGTTACCTGCAAACGCAAAGCCTGATTTAGTAATTCAATATATTCAAGTTGCTTCATGTTTAATGTTTCCCATGCATCATATAACATAAAGAGTTCTTCCGTGTTCTGCTCATATCCCAATTGCATTGACTTATAATTGTTCCGCAATGCAGGAATGATATTTACTTCATATAGTTTCAATTGCTTTTTCTTTAGTTCTAATTCATTCCGCATACCATAAGCCATGCCGCTGAATTCATTCACCATCATTTCCTTTTGTGATTGGATGGCATAGGTTTTCCATTTCAGGCTTTCAATATTTGCTTTGTTCATTTTCGATGACCACTTTGACATTGGAATCCGTACCATGCCCATGATAGTGTATAGCATAGGCTGACCACCAAAACCAAACATATTGTCATAGCGTATACCGAATTGTGGTTTTAGCGCTGCCCTTTCTGTCTCCTGCTTCAGAAGGATGAGATTGATTTCTTTGTCTAATGATTTCAGGTCACTACGGTTAGTATAAAATAATGTGCTGTCAAAAACAAGCCCTGAATAATCACTTAAAGTATAAGTTGTATCAATGTCAAAATAAATCATAGCATTTCTGCCCATGAGTGAATTGATGCGGATACGTTTTTCTTTTATATCGTTATCAAACATAAGCTGCATATTCTTTACATCACCCAAGGCAGCTTTGGCTTTGTAATAGGCACTGATTTTTTCTAATCCGTTCTTGTATCGTATCTCAGCATTTTTAATCATGAAATCCAGAATTTTTTCATTCTCACTCACTATCACCAGTTTCTTTTCCAGGATTATCCATTCGTAATAAAACTGTTTAGCATCATTAATTAATTCGTTTAGTGTGGCATTTTTTCTTTCTTTCTCCACTGATGACATCGCTTTCATATAGTTTTCATCTGCATCCAGCTTTTTCCTGTTCGGGAACATTTGTTCACCTGATACCATAACCGAACCCATTCCCGGTATATCACCTTCCCTATGCCAGAGCCGCACATCATACGGTGTCATAAACTGACCGATGCCAACCTGTGGAGGCATCCAGCTTCTTGCGCCTTTGGCTGCTTCATCCATGGAACGGATTTCGTTGTCGTACATCTTCACCACAGGGTGTAAGGCTTTGATACTGTCAATGATATTATCCAGCTTCAGACTTTGTGCTGAAATAAATTTCAGGGGAAGTAAAATTGCCAGTATGCATACAAATTTTTTCATTCAATAGAATTTAAGAGCAACATTTTTTATCTTTTTGAACGGGTGGACAAGGCACTGAACCATAAGAACAAAACACACAGCAATCGCCTTGCTCTGGCTTTAATAATGTTTTACATTTTTTGCATTCATAAAAATACTGACAGGCATCTTCCGGCATTTGTTCCTCCTTTTGATGACCACAATTTGGACAGTTAATAGTTGATGTGAGTATTATATTCATACCTTTTACTCTTTTGCATCTATCAATTCGATTTTGCCTTTACGTTTTAATTCTCTTTCTTTTATCATTTCAAAAATTACCGGTGTAATCAGTAATACATAAATAGTGGACGTGATGGTTCCGCCAATCAGTGGGATGGTGATTGGACGCATAATGTCGCTCCCAACACCGGTAGACCATAAAATCGGGATCAATCCAAACAATCCGACTGATACAGTCATCAGTTTTGGACGAAGTCTTTTGGCTGCACCCTGAATTACAAATTCCCTGATAATGGCAGGTGTAATGGTTGCTTTGGAATTACCATGTTTAGCTACCATATTCTGCATAGCTTCATTCAGGTATATCGTCATCAGCATGGCTGTTTCTATTGCCAGACCGAACAAGGCAATAAAACCTACTGCCACTGCCACCGACAAGTTTATACCATAGAAATATACCATGAACACTCCGCCAATCAATGCAAAAGGGACGGTTATCATCGTCACCATGGCCTCTTTCATTGAATGATAAGTGAGATAAAGCACCAGGAATATGATGAGGAGAACAACCGGCATGATCGTCTTCAATGTTCTGTTGGCCCTGATCTGGTTTTCCCACTGACCGCTCCACTCAAGGAAATATCCTTTGGGTAGTTTTGTTATCATTTCGTTCAACTTCTTTTGTGCTTCTTTTACCGTGCTGCCCAGATCCCTTTCTCTAACATTAAATAATACGGTTCCTCTCAGCATTGCATTTTCAGAATTGATCATAGGCGGCCCATCACTTAATTTTATATCAGCCACTGCTTCTAATGGTATGGGGCCATAGTTCATGGTCTGCACCTGCAGCCGTTTCAGGGATTGAAGATTATTACGGAAGTCCTGTCCATACCGTGCATTTACTGAAAACCGCTGACGTCCTTCAATGGTAGTTGTTAGTTTCATTCCACCTAATGCACTTTCAATAACAGTGTTTACATCATCCACACTCAACCCATATCGTCCGATCTCATCCCGTTTAATAATAATATCAATGTATTTGCCGCCGGTGATGGGTTCTACATACAGATCTTTTACACCTTCAATTCCTTCTAATTGTTTCTTGATGGTTTGGGCAAAAGCGTAAATAGTATCAAGATTCTGCCCGTATACTTTCAACCCCACATCTGTACGGATACCGGTTGATAGCATATTGATACGGTTGATGATGGGCTGCGTCCATCCATTGGTTATACCCGGTATCTGTAATTTAGAATTGAGTTCATTAATAATCGTATTCTTTGTCATCCCTTTTCTCCATTCAGCTTTTGGTTTCAGCAGAATAATTGTTTCGATCATACTGATAGGTGAATTATCAGTTGCGGTATTTGCCCGGCCTGCCTTACCCAAAACATGCGAAACCTCGGGAACGGTGCGGATTATTTTATCCTGTACCTGTAATAAACGTTTTGCTTCGGAGTTGGATACATCGGGTAATGTAACCGGCATGAACAATAAAGAACCTTCATCCAACGGTGGCATAAATTCAGAACCCAGGCGGGTCATCATCAGTATGCCAACTGCTAATGCTATAAGGTTGATAACAATAGTTGTTTTTCTCCATTTCAAACACAATTTCAGAATTGGCGTGTAAATTCTTTCTAATGTCCTTGTTATTGGATTGGCGCTTTCCGGTTTCAACTTTCTCCCTTTCAGGAAAAAAGAAATCAAAACGGGGGTTAAAGTAATAGCTAAGAAGGCATCAATCAGCAGGATAAAAGTTTTTGTCCATGCCAACGGGCTGAAGAGTTTTCCTTCCATACCTGTTAAAAGAAATACCGGAAGAAAGGAAGTAACAACAATGATGGTTGAATAAAAAACTCCCGGCCCCACCTGCCTGGATGATTTTTCAATAATCGCCATTCTTTCTTCCTTTGTTAACGGGTCTTTACTTCTTTTAAACCAATTTGCCATAATTATGATTTGTCAGGAGTTTGAGATTTTTTTATCTGCGCTTCACTAAGATGCCGGTAGGCATTTTCCACCATTACTATTCCATCATCCACCACTACGCCAATTGCCAGTGCAATGCCTGTTAATGACATGATGTTTGATGATATACCAAACATTTCAAGAAAAATAAAACCTGCTGCTACTGAAATAGGTAATTGAATCAGTATTATCGCGGCGCTTCTCCAGTGAAAAAGAAAAAGCAACACTACAATAGAAACAGTAATCATTTCCTCAATCAAGGTTCCTTTTACTGATTGAACAGCTTCCTCAATTAATGTGCTTCGGTCATATGAAGTTTTAAAAGCTACTCCCTCAGGCAAACCCTTTTCTACTTCTTTCATTTTCGTTTTCACTGCTTTTATCACTTTATCGGCATTTTCACCATATCGCATTACTACAATGCCACCTACCACTTCTCCCTTTCCATCCATATCAAAAATGCCGAGGCGTAAATCACCACCCATTTGTACAGTACCGATATCTTTTACCCTAACAGGGATACCATTATAATTACTCAGGGCAATATTCTCCACATCTTCCTTACTCTTGATATACCCAAGCCCACGAATGATATAAGACATATCAGCCATTTCAAATTTTCTTCCGCCCACATCATTGTTATTGGCTTTTACTTTGTTCATCACCTCCATCAGGGAAATATTATAATACTGCAACTTCACGGGGTCAACAATCAACTGGTATTGTTTTTCAAAACCACCAAAGGACGCTACTTCCGCAACACCGGGTACTGTTTGCAATGCAAACTTGATATACCAATCCTGTAAGGCCCTTTGTTCTCCCAGGTCCATTTTAGGAGCGTCCAGATGATACCAGAAGATATGACCAACTCCTGTACCATCAGGACCAAGCGTAGGAGTTATTTCCTTCGGTAACAAACGCTGTGCATAATTCAATCTTTCCAACACTCTTGTTCTTGCCCAATAGATGTCAACATTATCTTCAAAAATCACATACACGAAACTCATACCGAACATAGACGTGCCCCGGATGTTTTTAATTTTTGGAATGCCTTGCAGGTTACTTACCAATGGGTATGTCACCTGGTCTTCTATCACCTGCGGACTGCGACCCATCCATTCTGTAAAAACAATCACCTGGTTCTCACTCAGATCAGGGATGGCATCAATAGGGTTTTGTTTGATGGAATAAATACCCCACGCAAACAGGCAACCTGAAAACAGCAGTACCATAAACCTGTTGCGCAAAGCCAGTTCAATTAATTTTTGGACCATAAGTTTCAATTTGCTCCCGAGAGCCATCGGGAATGTAATTGACAATAGACAATTTGCAGATTTTGCTTATTGCCGCTTGATTATTTAATTACTTCTTCCACTGTTCCGCATGTAGGCATTGCTGCTCCGAAGTAAGGATTCTTTATTTCTTTTATTTCGCTAATCCACATAGCACCCTGGTTATTTCTTGCCATCGGGCAATAATCATTATATAACGGACGGCCTGCACCAAAATTCTTTACCAACTCATACACCACTTCACTCATCATCACAAAGTGGGAACGCTGATGCTCTATTTTGTCACTATTCGTTGCAATGTGTTCTGCATGTTCTTTCATTTCTTCTTCATTTTTATCATAGGCTGTTTTTTGTTCAGCCGTTAAAAATGATTTATCAAATCTGCTGATTGCATTTTCCATTGCCTTTGCACCAGTAGCTGCTTCATTTGCATTATCAGTAAACAGTGCATTTTTTATTTGCAGGTAATGGTCAACGATTTCTTTTATAGAAGCAGCAGCTTGTACAGCTACCTTGCTGTAAGTAACAGTTACATCTTTCACCCCTTTATCATCGGTTGCAGTGGTCTGTTGTATTGTGTCTTTTTTCATGTTGTTCATATCATGTTTTACAGGTTCATCTTTATTGTCGCTGCTGTTGCAGGCTGTAAATGTGAATACACTATATATTACTATGCCAAAAAAGATCTTTTTCATTATAGTTTGATTTTTATGGAGGTTAACGCTGATGGTTTGAGTGGTTATCTTTCTTTTCTTTTGGAGAACTGGTTAAATTCATTCCGCATGTAGGGCATTTACCGGGCTTATCATAGGTTTTACTGCCTTCACATTTCATGGGGCAGGAATAAACAGTCTCTTGTTTCGCTTTTTCTTTCAGGGCCATGCCACAGGTTGGGCATTTACCGGGTTTATCGTAGGTTTTATCGCCCTCACATTTCATGGGGCAGGAATAAACAACCTCCTGATTCACTTTTTCTCTCAGAGCCATGCCACAAATAGGGCATTTACCGGGTTTATCGTATGTTTTATCACCCTCACATTTCATAGGACAGGAGTAAGTATTCATAACTTCCATTTTTATTATTTGCATGGGTGTGTCTTGTGCAAATACAGTAATAGAAAGATTGGTTAATACGGCTATTATCAGAATTTTAAACGAATTCATAGTATCATATTTTTAATTAAAGAAAATAATTACAGGCATGCATACCGAAATGGCAACAGCCCGGCAATCTAATTGCCCGGCACAATAAAACAGGAGGTCTTAAATCAGGAAAATACAATTGCGGATGTACACCGCAACGCCACCACTTCGGGGGGGAGCATGGCTGATAAGATTTTCTACTGTTACAATAGAAAAATCTCTAGCCGAAATTTCAATAAAAGTAATTGGCAATGATTCTCCAAATAATTGTATCAATTGAAAACCGGCTTCAGCAGCTTTTTGGTCTGAATCATTTTTTAAGAATTTGTTTTCATCCTTGCAGCACCCATTATCCTTTTCATCGCTTTTCGCCATACCACATTTGCTGCATGTCTTGGATTGATTATGTCCAAGTCCCCAATCGGCTAGCTGGCCCATGCAATAGTGCATATGAAACATAGCTCCCGAAGAAGTAGTGATGTATACAAAAGCCAATATTGTGAGAAGGAATTTTTTCATTACAATTTTAGGTATCCTAAAGGTAAAGTATTTTCAGTACATTTTTTCAATAAGTTTATGTATTGATTAATGATCAACTTTTTTTCTTCAATGCATTCAAAAAAGTTCTTTCAAAACTTAACAGCCAGCTATCAGTGGCCATACGAAGCATCGTACCGCTAACCTGGAATCGATAACCAATATTCAATTTGGCATTGCTATTAAAAATAAACTGTATAGCCGGGGCAAAATCAATAAATTGCTTTTTAGTATCCAGTGTTTGCTGTGCCAGCAATTCGGCATAGAGATTTACATTCGTTTGCTTATAATCAGTATACTCTTTAGGAAATAATAAAATGCCGCCGGACAAAGAATAATTCATGGCCTGGTACATACGTTCAGGTATATAAATCACTTTATTATTCCTTGATTGATCGATTACCTGTGTATGACTGATTGTTCCCGATAAAGCAAACTTATTCCAGAGTTGTGTGGCAATAATACCTGCTTCTACCCCACTCTTATCACCCATCAGTGTTATTTCATCATAATGAAAAGGAGCTTTGGTAGCAGCAGCATCAACATAAGCTGCCATCCTGAAATGTTTATGTATTTCATCATTCGACAGAAACCGGTATTTGGCGTAAAAATTAACCGACTCATACTTAAAATCCGGCGTATGCATATTTGCAAAAGTTCCACCAATATGAAACATGAATTTTTGGCTGATGCCAAACATCACTTGTGGCATAATACGATTGGAGAACCGCTTGTAGATATTATCACCGGTAACAAAATGATCAGAAAGTTTCAAACTAATTGCATGTGCGGGCAAATTGGAAGCCGGCTCTGTAAAAACATATAGCTCCTGTCCGGATATCTTGTTTACATAAAATAAAAAAAATAAGATGATAAAACAATTCCGCATCGCATTCTTTCTTATTTATCAATTAAATACTTTAGTGCTTTCTCCAGTTCTTTTCCTCTCAGATCCATTGCAACAAGCTTTCCTTCTTTATCAATTAAAAAAGAAGTCGGTATGGCGGAGATATTCCACGTCATTGCCGTTTTCGCTTCCCAGCCTCCCGGGTCATTTACCTGCAACCAGGTAATTTTATCTTTGGTGATAGCAGTTTTCCATTTTGCCTGTTCATCGTCAAGTGATACGCCCAGTATTTCAAAACCCTTATTTTTATATTTAGGATATAGCTTTACCAATTCTCTGTTTGAGCTACGGCAAGGCCCACACCAGGAAGCCCAAAAATCAAGTAATACCACTTTACCTTTCAGCGAAGACAGACGTAGCGAATCACCTGCTACAGATGGTAAAGTAATTTCTGTTGCCAGTTGACCCTGACTTGGCTGAGCATTCATCTTGTTAACAAAAAGAATGCAAAGAAGAAAAATCAAAACAATACGAAGGTTTTTCATGAATCTATTTTTATTTCCACTGTATCTTGAATGTAAAAGATAGTGTAAGAAAATACAGGCTTCTTCTCAAATGTTCAGAAGAAGCCTGTATTTATTCAGATAGTAACGTGGTAAATTCTTTCGGTGTCTGGAATACCATCCCTGACGCTACAATTGGCGGCTTTACCTGTTTGAAAGCAACTTATTTTAGAAGCGGTACTGTATTTCCTGAATTGTTTCTCTGTTACAAAGTTCTTATCCACCACGGTTATCGTTTGCTCACCCTGTAATACCTGGTTTGCACCATTTAGAAAATGAAAAATTTCATTCCCTACTTTAACGTGCTGGTCTTTCCCGATTTTAGTATCGCTGAAATTACCGGTCAGTTTCAAACTTCCTACAGCAAACCCTGCATCTTCCACTGCATCTTTTAAAGCATCAACTTCAATCGGTGTGCTATTCTTAAACACTAAATCAAAAGAAGAATTCTTAATATCAGCCTTAACATTCTCTACAAAAGAAACTTTCTGTAATGCCTTATTAATTGCATTACTGCACATAGCACAGGTTAATCCGGTAGCTTGTAAAGTTGCTTTTGTAAACTGTGCCTCTGAAGTAGCCGCCATACTGGCGATTATCAAAATCAATAACAGTTTTTTCATACTAATTATATGCCGTTATTATTCTGATTTTTTGCAGCAATCTTTACCATTATGACCTTCTTTGGTGCACTTACCGTCTTTACAACAATCCATTTTTTCACCCATCATTTTACTGCAGTCCATTTTCTCTCCGTCTTTTTTACAGCAATCAGCTTTAGCAGCATCTGTTGTTGCCATAGTTCTATCATATTTACAGCATCCATGTAATTTATTATATGATTCTGTTGAAGCGGTCGCACCCACATTATCATAACCTACTGCTGCAATTTTCTCCTGGATCTTTGCCGTATTTGTCGTACTGCTTTTATAGGAAACGATCAGGTCTTTTGTATCTGCATTCCAGGTGGCAGATTTAGCACCTGCATCTTTAGCAGCTTTTTCAATATTCGATTTACACATACCACAGTTACCTGATACTTTAAAAGTCTCTGTTTTTGCCTGGGCTGATACCATTATTGTAAAAGCCATCAATAAAGAGGTCAACGAAAAAATTCTTATTGTTTTCATGATTATTTATTTAAAAATTAAAAATTCTGATTTATACTTCCGGGTATAAAACCGGCAATTCCATGTAAAATACAAAAAATAATTGGACATCTCAATCGCAATAGGGATTGACCAGCTATTTTGTTTTATCTCAAATCCTGAAAACGCTATTCTGAAGATAGATATCCTGTGCGGATAATAAAGGGGGTGAGTGATTGTGAAAATGACGTTGGAGATAATTATTCTCAAAAGAAGCTACAATAAATTCTGAGGGATTTACTGCAATAATTTCCAATGCAGGAATATGATACGAAGCCACCTCCTGTATATCCTGATCCAGTACCAATTTCACCACTTTTACTTCATCCCGGCAACAGCCATTGGATTCGTGTGTTTCCATTCCACATCGTCCGCAAACCTTTGCATGTGTTTCAAAAAGGCGTACAGAGGCAAGCCTCTTCATACAGTAATGAGAATTGATAACAACCCCGCTGGTAACAGCGAAATAAAGCAGAAATGATATAGAAGTTAAAAGCTTTACCATCAATATTGCAAAGTTAATAACAATTAATAATTAAAATAGCTGATTTCCATCAGTGGTAAATTTTTGAGAATCAATTAACAAAGCTCCAATACACCCCCAATCTGAACTGAAGACCCGGCATAGCATAACCCGGTGCTACCAGGTTATTATTTGTAAATCCAAACCCTTCCAATTTTCTGGCCGTATTCAGGTTTTCCACCCGCACAAAAGCCTTAAATGACCTAATCCGGAAATGCATATAAGCAGTAATATCAGGTAATGGATTGCTGATGGTAATACTGTCCTGGTAATAAAATTGTGCCTGCACGGGAGAGTAACCATCAGCCATATAAGCCGTGGCATACCTTAGTTCCGCTCCCAGTGCAATCGTTAAATTTTTAAACCCAAGATTTCCTTCATATGCAAATCTATTGCGGGTAAAAATAACCGGAACATGAATCGGAGCATTTCCCACTGCCTGTTGAAAATAAATTTCTGTATGCCAGTTCCACTTCTTACCAATTTTAAAGGATTTCTCTACGGCTATCTGAAGCACATTGAACAAAGTACTTTCCTGTTGCGCCTGATAGTATTTTCTGAAATAGGTGTAATTAGTAGCCAGGTAATAATGACCGGTAAGCCTGAACCGGAAGGAAGGCAAAAAGTAAGAAGCAAAAAGATGTGTGTTATTTTCCTTCTTGAAACTATTAATTTTTTTAAGAAAATAAAAACTGCTTCGGCTGTCAAAAATAAAAGAAGGCGTACGGCTTGTATTCTCAAAACCAAGTTGCAAGGTTCCAATCTTGTTGCCCAGGAGCCGTTCCAGACTAATATGCGCCTGGTAATCTCCTTTATTTAAACCAGTGAAATATAATTTTCCATTCGCTTCAATATCCCATTGCTTGTTGCGTGTCTTATTCCTGTATTCTGCATGACCTACCGTATTTACAAAGCTCTTTCTTCCGGAAGAAAATTCACCGGATATATTTTGCAATAGTATACCCAGTTTAATAAACTGTTGCAGGTTATTGGCATCAGGAAATTGATAGATGGAAAAATCATTCGCAATTATCTTCCAGCTATCTTTTACAATAAAAGTATCAATGGGGCGCCGAAGGCTGGTATCATAATATTTTTTATAATAAAGTGAGTCACCCGCAAAATCCTGAAAGGCATAACTGGATTTATCCAATTGAAAAGTATGTTCAAACCGAAGACGGGGATAAAAAAGAGGCACTACAGTAGAATCAGTAACAATTGAATCTTTCCGTCCCAAATCGTATTGCTGACGTAATAAGGTGGTTGATTCATTGTACTTATTACCCGTATTAATTTTGGTACTAAAAAAATTGGATGAAAATGGATCATCGCCCCCCAATTTTGTAGGAATAGTAAACCGGTCCTTATAATCACTATTATTCAGGTAATCCGGGCTATCCACTATACCTCCATTCTCACCTGCATTAAGCTTATTACTTACCAGTACAAAATAATTATTATATCGTTTATTCACCGATTGAAACCAGGAACTGATCAGGTAATTATTATGATTTGTTTTTTGACTTTTGAAGAAACCCGGAGAGTTTATCAGCCGGTATTGAAAAGAAATATTCCAGTTTGGCTTCAGGTTTTGTGTATGTATCAGTTGTATAATCTGTTCTACCCTGCTGCCCAATTGATAATTGATTTCCGAATAAGGTCTTGTTGTATTAAAGAATCTTACTTTATCCAATTTATACTTATAAATATCAAAAGCATGAAGCCCCGGATCAAAGCCAGCTAAAAAATTAAGGGAAAACAACAAGGAACGTGAAGCAGTACCGGTGTTTCCTAAATAAATATTGGTAGCGGAAATTGGAAAACGCCGGGTAAAATCTGTAATAGAAGAATCCAACTTATAGTTACGGGTAGAATCAAGGTAACGGAAACTGATCGTAATGGAATCTTCGTTTTTATCTCTGTGACGAAGGCTATCGGCTCCGCCGGATCCACTGTTGCTAAAACTGCCGCCGATTTGTTTCGCCCTGTCTCCAAGTCGTCGAATACCTTCCACCTGTGAAAAAGCAGCCATAGAAAAAATCAATAGGGAAACAATTAACAGGTATGTAGACTTGTTGAACAGTGTATCAGATTGGATGAAAGGGCAAATTAGTGAAGCAAAAATACAAAAGCGGTTTTCATTTTGTTAAATGGTGGCTACCAATTCTTTAAAGATGATGGCAAGCTTGGGTTCCGCCTGTTTGGCGGCTTCCAGTACTTCTTCATGTGTAATGATATCATTTTCTTCGCGAAGTCCTACATCAGTAACCACACTTATGGCAAATACGTGCATACCAGCATGGTTAGCTACGATTGTTTCCTGAACAGTACTCATTCCAACTACATCAATACCCAAAATATGGATCAACTGATATTCGGCTCTTGTTTCGAAAGTAGGACCTGTAACTGCCATGTACACACCTTCTTTAACGTCAAAATTATTTTTAGTTGCTATAACCTTCGCTTTTTCAATTAAGTGTTTTTTATACGGTTCGCTCATATCCGGAAACCGGGGTCCGAACTCTGCCCTGTTTTTTCCAATTAAAGGATTTGGGGTAAATAAACTGATATGGTCTTTTATGATCATCAAATCGCCCACTTTATACGTTGGATTAACACCACCGGCTGCGTTTGATAATAATAAAGTTTCAACTCCCAACAATTTCATCACCCGGATAGGAAATACAATTTCCTGTGCTTTATAACCTTCATAAAAATGAAACCGGCCAGCCATTGCTACTACGGTTTTACCACTCAGCTTTCCAAAAATCAGTTTCCCCTTATGCCCTTCTACTGTTGATACGGGAAAGTTGGGAATATCTTCATACGCCACTTCCTTTTCCACTATGATCTCCTCCACAAAATTACCAAGGCCACTACCAAGCACTATACCAATAGTGGGTACTGGTGCATATTGTTTTTTCAGGTATTTAACTGTTTCGCTAAATTCTTTTACTGCCTTTTTACCCATAAATAATTAATTATGTCCCGCTTTGAAAAACTATAACGGGCAAGCTGCAAACGTAATAAAAAATGTGCTGTCTTAATAATTATACCGGTAAAAATCACAAAACTCTTCGTCACATAAAATTTTTTGTAAATAAGGATCTTTCAGCACTTCCAAATAGTCCATCCATTTACCGTTTACTTTTATTTTGCGATAAACCAATCGTATCGCCTGGCTGTAATCTACCCACCAATTGATATGCCCCGTATAAAGAGGTTGAATTGGTTTTCCATCCAATTTATGCCAGCCATAAATAGCCACACGGTCTGCCTTAGTATCTCTTGAAATCTTTCCACTGATAACAACATCTTTTTGAATGCCGGCAATTAAACCTTTTCTTCCCTTTCGTTGCCCTTCGATTATCAAATGATGCTGCCACATGGTAGGCGTACTATCGCGAAATGCAAACATCGGTACCGGCTCCAGTTTTATAACTGCTGCTTTATAAATATCATCCACTATTTTCCTGGTAGGCAAAAAACAATGAAAACTATCTGCAATTCGTTGTGCTGCCTGGGGTGTAATATTAATTCTTGCCCAATCTTTATCAGTACCAACACTTAAGTAATCAGGAGATACAAAATAAGTGGCTTTAATTGTTTTTCCAATTGTTGGACCGGGTACACTAACATCAATTGCCACAAATTTTTTCAGGAATGCAGGAACATTACCTGATAATATTTCTTTCAGCAC
>JANMLJ010000617.1:0-3315 GCA_031372465.1 Chitinophagaceae bacterium
ATCTTTTCTGTTTGTCACCCTGAGTAGCACCTACTTTCGAACCATTTATATAGGTTTCATCATTATCATCAATCATAGCAAGTGAAATATCTGCACCAGCAGCTGCCTGTTCTGCCGAAAGTGTGATGGTTTTACGAAGCCAGACAATCCCATCAAGATCGGCTAAACCTTGAGAGTCCCAAAAACCCGGTAATTTCATTTCCGGCCATTGCGAATCATTGAAACCGGGCTCTTTCCAGGCGATAACCGCTGATGCAACGGGTAACGAACCCTGAATTTTCTGTATCCTTTCCTGCATCAGTTTATCATTGACTAAAATAACAGAATCTAGATTTACACGCTTGACATCTTTATACAGATCCTTGAATTCATCGCTGTTACCGAAGGCATCGCCACTAGTCCAGGTTTCGACCTGGGTTCCACCCCAACTTGTATTGATTAAACCGATTGGAATCTTTAACTCCAGTTGTAAATTCCGTGCGAAATAATAACCAACTGCGGTAAAACTACCTACTTGTGCAGGATTGGCACTATGCCAACTGTTACCAGCCCTGGTATCTGCCTCTGGATGAAATGCAACAGTATTAGGAATTTTATGATGCCTGATCAATGGATAATCTGCAGCCTCTATTTCTGATTTGCTATTATTTGTAGTAGATAGAGGTAATTCCATATTCGACTGACCGGAACATATCCACACATCGCCCACTAAAACATCTTTGAATTCGATCTGAGAACTACCTTTCACCACCAACCGATAAGGACCGCCAGCTTTCTCTTTAGCCAGATTTACCCGCCAGCTTCCATCAGCACCGACAACTGCTGATACGGATTGATTATGAAACTGAATAGCAATCTTCTCTCCTCTCTGGCCCCAACCCCAAACAGCAATCGGCCTGCCTCTTTGCAGTACCATACTATCGCCAAAAATTTGCGGTAAACGCAACTGGGCATCAACATCAATTAATAAGGTAACCAATAAAAAGCTAATTACTATTTTTTTCAAAATTGTCATATTTATTGTTCAATGGGATGGCTTAATAAAAAAGGATTCCTGAAATATTTTTATTTCATGACAGTCTGATTTCTATGCGCAAACATATTATTCCCCGTGTTTTCACGGAGAGTCAGGTAATAAGGACTAATTATTCGAAACAGATTTTCAACCGGATATTCAAAATATCAATTTGAAAACAATGGATACTCTTTACCTGCTTCGGCATTAATGCTAATTTGTTTGCCATCAGATTGTACAATAACTTTTCCGCTTTTTTTTGCAAACAAATATGACTTGGTTAAAATAAATGTACTCCAAAAAAACAATGCAACTGTTACTATGTTTTTCATACTGTCTTTATCTAAGCTATTAATGATAACAGTTTAAGAAATATCCTCCTTATTTCCTAAAAGAATGGAAATATTTAGCAGACTAACAAACACACCAAAATAACCGGTCTATCCCCGTTAACGTTGGTTTTAAAAATAGATACAACCACTCTTTTTAAAATAGATTATTAAATGAAAAATATGGACAATCCAATGATTCAAAAAATGTATATTTGAAATAAATGCGCTAACTTTCAGAAGCAAATTATTGCCCGATTCAATTATTTTATCACAAACCTGTCATACCAGTGAAATGCATTTACTAAAAATAAAAGATGGATTTTCAGGTGAACTACAAATCAATATTCCGAGGGAGGTGGTTATAAAACAATTAAGAAAACAGGATTTTCTAAATAATTTATTTATCACTCACATAGGATTTTTTCCAAAAGCAAAATTTCATTACCGGGAACGTCCTTATGGTTGTGCAGATAATATTCTAATATACTGTGTAGATGGTAAAGGGCATTACCAGACAGAAAAGGAAAATTATATTTTACAATCAAACCAGTTTTTTATTTTACCACCCGGAAAATTTCATATATACCACGCAGATCTCCGCAATCCATGGAGTATTTATTGGATACATTTCAGCGGGAATATGGTAAAGACTTTAAACAAATGGATGAAAATTGATGACTTTAGTAAGCCAACCAGTATTAACTATGACAAAAAAATTGTTGATCAATGGGCCGATATATATTATGCCCTCGAATCTGGATTTACAGAAAACAATTTAGCATTTGCCAATCTTTGCCTATATCGTTTTCTTACTTTTTTTCTGTGTCAGCCAAATGAAAATTCTTATGTTAGAAAAGAAAATCCTATTGGCGAATCTATCGCTTATATGAAATCGAACATTGAAAGACTTTTAACTGTAGAAGATCTTTCCACACAACTGAATTACTCCAGCTCCCATTTTACCACCATTTTTAAAAAGACTACCGGTGTTTCACCAATCGAGTATTTTATTAAATTAAAAATTCACTATGCCTGTCAGTTATTGAGCCAGACAGACCTTAGAATAAATGAGGTCGCCAACAAGTTGGGCTATGATGATTCATTTTATTTCTCAAGACTATTTAAGAAAATGATTGGGAAATCTCCAAAGGATTACAGGAATTTACTGGCGCTGAAAACATGACCGTAGTTGAATAAATTTATCCCCGGCGTATTTTTTTATTGTTTACTTTTATTTTAACGGAAGCCTGTTAACACCAGTAGAAATTGGCTTTTTCTGTATTAACAGGTGGTTATCCTTTACCCAATCTTCTCCCCTTTCGTTTAAATGTTTAACCATTTTATTTCTCCATGTTAATAATAATTTTTCAGGCGGTTTACCAGAAATTACCAGGTCGTTCAGTTCATGGGGATCCTTAGCAAGATCAAATAATTGCTCTTTCCCTGTCAGTGTAAAAATAAATATACTTATACCTTTTATCTGTCAATGCCACCTACGCATTATCGGGTTCATATATCTGGGCATGTTCAAGGTCAAGAACAGTTCTCCATTTTTTATGTTTGAAAATGCTCTGCATACTCATCCCGTCCATTACTGCTGGTATGGCAATTCATGCTATTGTAATTTTGCTGCCGGCCTCACTTCACTACCCGTCTGATTCGTCAATCCATCTCCCATTTCTTTCCTGTATTTATCGGCAATAGCTGCTAATTGTTTTACCACTTCAGGGTTTTGATCTTTCACATCCCTATCCTCACCCGGATCAATGGATAAATTAAACAGCGCAAGTTTTACAGAATCGGTTCCAAATTTTCCGGGAAAACCATCATTCCCAATTGTAGCGGGTTTATTATAGGTTTGTGAAAGGCAGGGAAACACCAGCTTCCAATTACCTTTTCGAATAGCTTTTAAATTGTTTCTGTCATAATAATAAACAAACTCATCTCTTGGATTTACATGAAGCTTTC
>JANMLJ010000618.1:0-6162 GCA_031372465.1 Chitinophagaceae bacterium
GGGTTATGCGGCAGTATCAATGCTGCAGCAAAAGAAGGATTTCCCAGGAAAGAACCATCTGTTGCAAATGGAGCATTCTGATATATGGTGCTTAAAAATGCATTGAAATTTATTTTTAATTTATTGTTGATGTTGTTGGTAACATCTATTTTAATATTACCTCTTTTAAAGTCAACCTTGTCAATTATAGATTTATTTTGTTGATAGGAGGCAGAAGAATAAAACTGTGTTTTGTCATTACCGCCATTCAGTGTTAATTCATAATTGTTGATTCTTCCGGTTTGAAACACCTCATTTTGCCAGTTTGTATAGGGTAGGGCATTGCCTAAAGAATCCAACTGTGCTAAACTCATTGCATTTATTTGGGCAGTTGTAAGTCCTGTTAATAGGTTTGCTTCCATACTTATTAAAGAAGAAGCCTTCAGGCCTTGTGGAGTAAGATTTATATTTGATAATTTGTTTTGATTATTGATAGCCTCCATCTTATAGGCAAGAAACTGCTGCGTATTGGTAACATCCATTAATTTAAGAGGCCTGTTAAAACCAGTATAATAATTAAAACCAAGTTTGGTTTTTGCATTTCTACCCTTTTTTGTGGTAACTAATATTACACCGTTAGCTCCTGAAGAACCATAAATTGCTGTAGATGCAGCATCCTTCAAAATATCGATAGTTTCAATATCACTTTGGTTTATAAAAGCCAATGGGTTGGTTTGTGTAAATGATGATATGCTACCTGTTGGAAAAGGCACTCCATCTATTACCCAAAGTGGGGCTGTACCCGAACCAAAGGAGCTTAAGCCCCTGATATTTACCCGTATAGCTCCTCCGGGAATACCATTATTGGCCTGAACGGTAACTCCTGCCGCCGCTCCTTGTAAAGCTTTGTCAGGGGAAGCAACGGCCAAATCATTAATATCAGCACCTTTAATTGTAGTGATTGCGCCTGCTTCATCTCTTTTTCTTCTGGTAGTATAACCTACAGTTACGGTTACACCTTCCATCGAATTGGAAGAAATTTTTAATGAAGCATTTACAATTGATTCACTACCAATAGGCAATTCCTGTGTTTCAAAACTTACAGATGAAAACACCAGGGTTTTTGCTGTAGCAGGAATTGTAAGGGAATAAGAACCATCAGCTTTTGTTACGGCTCCCACTTTAGTTCCCTTCACAGTTATCGACGCATTGCTAACCGGGGCACCTTTATCATCAGTTACCTTTCCGGTAAGGGTTCGTTGTGCTAATGCCTGTGTAGCAATGAACACAACTCCCATAAGGAGTAAAAACAATTTTCTCATGTGCAATAAATTTTAAAAAATAAATAAAAAATCAACGCAATTTAAGGGGACGCGAATTTAGTTAATAGAGCGCGAATAAGTTAATATTATCAAAAAACCCGCTTTTTTTACAGTTTAGTGACAATTAAAGTTTAAACATCTATATGAGCCCCGGAAGAGACATATTCTCAATAATTATTGCTGCTTTGGCAAGTAAAATTTTTCTATTTCCTGATCTTTATAAAAGAGATAAGAATAGCCGGGAGTAATACCAGGTTGGTAAAAGTAGCTGTAATAAGTGTTATAGAAGTTAGCCACCCGAGGGCCTTGGTGCCATCAAAACTACTGAAGCAGAAAATAACAAAACCCGCTATAAGCACCATCGAAGTGTAAATGATACTAATGCCGGTGCTATGTATAGTTTCTATTACCGTTTGTTTCTTATCATAACTATTAAGTGGCAGCTCTTGTTTGTAATTAACTAAAAAACGGATGGTTATATCAATGGCAATTCCTAATGCCACACTGAAGACTAATACAGTGGATGGCTTTAAGGGTACACCCGACCATCCCATAATGCCTGCAGTAATTAACAAAGGGATGATGTTGGGTATCAGGGAGCAAAGCAGGATACGGGCTGACCGGAAAAGATATAGCATACAAAGTGCAATAAATAAAAAGGCCCATAGTATACTATCTTTTAAACCATTAAGAATATAACGGCTTCCTTCCAGAAAAGTAACACTGGTGCCCGTTAGTTGCACTTCAAATTTATCTTTTGGAAAAAGCTGATCGGTCCTTATTGTTATTTTGTCAATAATTGTTGTTAGGCGTTTACTGCCTACATCTGCCATACTTACACTTATACGTGCCCGTTGTTTGGCACTGTCCATAAAAGTGCTGACTATTTTTGTAAATGAATTTTTAGTACTGCCTGAATCATTTTTAAAATTCAGGTATTGTGATAAAGCCGGTAAGTCGTAACTCGAAGGCATTGCATAACTATTACTATCACCATCAAAGAAAGCCTGACGGGCAAATTTTATTCCATCTACTATACTTAATGGTCTTGCAATGTCGGGCATAGCTGCCAAAAATTGTGACAGTGAATCAATACGTTCAAGATTATTAAGATTCCGGCTCACCCCATATTTTTTTTTGGTATCCACCACTATTTCCAGCGGCATGACGCCTTTGAAATTGCTTTCGAAAAAACGGAGGTCCGTATAAATTTTATCTTCTTTGGGAAGATCATCCACGATAAATCCAAGTGCTTTTAATCTCGTTGCTCCAATAATTGAAAACGCTACAATACCAATGGTAATGGCGTAAATGAATTTTCGGTGATTGAGAGACCATCGCTCTAATCTATCAAGCATGCTATGCAACCCTGGACTTAGTAAGTATTTTGTATGTCGTGTTTTGGGTGCCGGTAAATAGCTGAGAATAGCCGGTATAAAAATCAATGATATAAAAAAAAGTAAAATAATATTAATGCCTGCTACAATACCAAATTCTTTCAATATCTGGCTTTGTGTTAATGCAAAAACAGCAAAACCAATGGCGGCAGTCAGGTTGCAGAAAAGCGTTACAATTCCCATCCTGTCCACCATCATCACCAATGATTTTTTCTTATCACCTCCTGCGCTTGTCGTAGTATCATTGTAAGCGGTATGATACTTATTGAGAAAATAAATACAGTTAGGTATGCCAATCACCACAATTAAAGGTGGTATTAAGGCATTCAGGATAGATATTTTGTATCCCATCATTTCAATTGTGGCAAAGCTCCAGATAACACCAAGCATAACAACTGTCAGGGATATCCACATAGCACTGAATGATCGAAAGAAAAATAAAAGGATAAGGGCAGAAAGAAGGATTGAAGCGAAAATGAACATTTTCATTTCCTTTACGATCCGTAGCGATAGCATTGTGCGGATATGTGGTAATCCGCTATGATAAACAGTCAGGTTGTTTGCTTTACCAAAGTCATCCGCCAATTGGTTGATGATATTCACAATCCCTATCCTGTCTTTGGAGGCCATCAGGTCCTTATTGATGCGGACGCCCATCAGCCAGGCCTTTGAAGAAGGATTATATAAAAGGTATTGATAAAAAGGAAGGTTCAGAAAGATGGCAGAAGCACTATCAATTTCAGTCTGTGTCAATATTCTTTCCGGGAAAATGGTATCCGTTTTCAATCTTTCTGTTTCCGGAACCTTTACTAAACTTACTGAACCGGGAATGCCGATAACATCATCTACCCCTTTTATTTTTTTCAGGTTTCGTTGCAGGCTAGCATACGAATTGAACAATTTTTCCTGGAACAAATTGTCGGTTTGAATACCAAGTACCAGCAGGTTGCCGTCTTCACCAAATTTTTTTCGAAATTCCTGGTAAGCTTTGTATTTGGGGTTGTTGATAGGGATGGCTCTGGAAAAATCATAACTCAACTGCACTTTGCTGGCCTGGTAAGCCATAAAGCCTGTAATTGCCGCCAGCAGAAGCAATAACGGCAGGCGATACTTTAAAATAAACCTTCCCAGGTTTTGCCACATAAAGAGATAGTTATAGTAAAAAGGGCCCGCCTTCGTCATGTTTACAACATAACTATGGCGGGCTAAGCAAAGAAAAGCAAAAAAGCTCAATAGCGGGATTTCTGTTTGTGATACTTTTGAGTGGTGAGGAATCTTTTTTTTATTGCAACTTGTTGCTATTGGATGATGGGAAAGGCCCAGGAGCCACCTATTGGTCAGTGGCGGGAGCATTTGCCCTATAATAGCGCCATTGATGTTACGGCTGGTGATGGTAAAGTTTATTGTGCCACTCCTTACAGTTTATTCTCCATCAATAATTCAGATAATATTGTTGAACGTTTTAGCCGGGTGACAGGACTGAATGAAACCGGTATTAGTGCGATAAAATATGATGATATAAACAAAAAATTATTTATTGCTTACACGAACAGCAATATTGATATTATCTACCGGAATGATATTTTCAACGTACCGGAAATAAAACGCTCCACTATTATTGGCGATAAAAATATTTACAATATTTACCCGTTAGCAAAAAATTATTATTTATCCACCGGCATGGGTGTTATTTTAATTGACGGGGAGCGCTATGAGGTTAAAGATTCCTGGTTTATAGGTAACGGTGGAAACAAAGTAAAAGTAAATGGTTTTACCAGTGATGGCATTTACTTTTATGCTGCAACAGAAGAAGGGTTGAAAAAAGCTTTGATGACAGTTGCCAACCTTTCTAACTATGCCAACTGGCAAACCATAAGCAGTAGCAAAGGCTTATCTGCAGGCGCCTGTAAAAATGTTATGACAGTTCAGAATAGAGTAGTCGTTCAGAAAAATGACTCACTGTTTGTACAAACAGGGTCAAACTGGTCTTTATTTTATAGTGATACCTGGCCATTTGTGAGCAGTAACACAACAGAAAATAAAATACAGTTATGTGAAAGGCAGTTGAATGGTATTGGCCGGATTGTAGTTTTGAATGCAGATGGATCTGTTTTCAGAATCTTGGCCAATTCAGGCGCTATTTCATTTCCCCGAAAATCCATCTTATTCAATAATCAGCCATGGGTGGCTGACCAATTTGCAAGTTTATCCCGTTTTGGTGCATCGTCTGCGTATCAACAGTATATTCTTAATTCGCCGCAAGCGATTGCAAGCGGAGAGATGGTAGTTTATGGTAATACATTTTTTGCTACATCCGGTGCAGTAAATGATGCATGGAATTACCAATATAATGGCGATGGAATTTATACATTTAAAGAGCGCAACTGGAATAATTTCAACCGGTACAGGTATATTCCAATTGATTCAATGCTGGATTTTATTACCATCGCCATTGATAAGCGGGACGAAACCATCTGGGCAGGTTCTTATGGTGGCGGATTGTTACATATAAAACAGGGGCCTTTGTTTGAGATTTTCAAACAAAATAACTTAGGCGTTACCGTTGGTGATCCCGGCAGTTACCGGGTGACTGGTTTGGCCTTTGATATGGAGAATAATTTATGGATCTCCAATTTCGGGGCTTCTCAACAGTTGCGCGTTAGAAAAAGTGATGGTAGCTGGAAAAATTTTATCGTTCCTTTTCCTTTATTTCAAAATGCGTTGTCGCAAATACTGATTGATGATAATAATTATAAATGGATAGTGGCACCGTTGGGAAACGGATTGATTTGTTATCATCATGGAACTTCCATTGATAACATTAATGATGACAGGTGGAAAAGGTTTGGCATTGGTGCAGGTAACGGAAATCTACCGTCAAATGAAGTAATATGCATAGCAAAAGGTAAAAGCGGTTTCATTTGGGTAGGCACTACAGATGGTATTGGAGTGCTACAATGTACCCAGGATGTATTTTCATCGCAGGGATGTGATGCCATATTACCCATTGTGCCAAATGGAAATTTTTCTGGTTATTTGTTTAAAGGACAGGAAGTGCGCAGCATCGCAGTAGATGGAGCAGACCGAAAATGGGTAGCCACAAAGAATGGTGTTTTTCTCATTAATGCCAGTGGAGAAAAAGTTATTTACCGATTTACAGAAGATAATAGCCCACTTTTAAGTAATGAGGTAAAAAAGATTGCGATTGATGGTAAAACCGGCGAAGTATATTTCGCTACCCAAAAGGGAATTTGTTCATTCCGCAGTACAGCTACAGAAGATAAGGAAGCAAACGAAAATGTATTGGTGTTTCCTAATCCTGTACCACCGGATTTTGCCGGAACAATTGGAATAAGAGGGTTAGTAAACAATGCTATTGTGAAAATCACCGAGTTAGATGGACGGTTGGTGTATCAAACCAGGGCATTGGGGGGGCAGGCAATATGGGACGGGAAAAATTATAG
>JANMLJ010000638.1:0-22808 GCA_031372465.1 Chitinophagaceae bacterium
CATATTCTTTTATTTTTCCTGATCTCCGCAAAATAGCGAAGAGTTTCAAATTCTATAATTATGAGATGCCTTTGTCAGGCACCACTTTATTTTATGTTCGTAACAACTGCTACTGTCTTTACGCTATCCGTTTTAGGTGCGCCCGGATCTTTATCAGGATTGGCCACCAGGTATTGTGGTTTTTTACCAGCAAACCATGCATCAAATTCTTCCTGTGTTTCTACGATTATAACTCCCCGCATACTATAGTGACCCTTTCCACACATCTGGTCGCAGGATAATTCATAAACAAACTCAGGTTTACCGGTTTTCTCAATCATTTGTTTGGTCGTAAATTTTGGGGTAAACCACATAGTTGTAGGGGTGCCGGGAACTGCATCCATCTTCATTCTGAAATGTGCCAGTCCAACGTCATGTATCACATCTTTTGAACCAATCACTAATTTCACCGGCTTATTGACCACCAGATGCATTTCCTGTTCTGCAAAAACATCATCCTGGTTATATTTATCTTCCCATATCTGACCAGCTGGATTATTTTTTTCAGGGCTTACATTTTTAAAATATTTCTTCCCTAAAACACCATCTTTTCCCGGATAGCGAAATTCCCAGCCAAATTGTTTGCCGGTTACTTCTACTATCATTGAATCTTTAGGCGCATCACCGGTAATTTTGTACCAGTAAAATAAACCAAAACCAACCAATACAGTTAATGCGATAGCGGGGATTACTGTCCAGATCAATTCCAGTTTATTATTATGCGGGTAATAGTAAGCTTTTCTTGTTTCGGATTCCTGGTACTTATAAGAAAACCAGAATAAACAAACTTGTGTAACTAAAAAAACAATACCTGTAAGTCCAATAGTAATATAAAGCATCCTGTCAATCAATACTCCATGATCAGATGCAGACTCCCCAAGTATTTTACCTTTTAGTTTTTCATTGCAATAATAAACGCCAATCAAACCAATGGTCAGAAATGCCAATAACATAAAGGCATTCAATTTATTGGTTTGCTTACGGGTCTTTTCCTCTCCGCGCAAAACGGCTACATATTCACTGGCCTTTGCTATCTGAAAGGTGATCAGAAACCCCAATATTAAAATTGCAACGATGAAAAATGTTTGCATAAACTATTTATCTAAATGTTTCCGTAAAGACACAAAAATTTGCGCCTCTTCTAAAAAATTTTATCTCGCTTTCATCATAAGACCCTAAGGCAATATGATGTACTATACATTCCTTTTCTTTTATTATGTATGATGTATTAAACTCTCTTTCAAAAACGGGTGATTCTTTGCCAGAAGCGGCGCTTTGCTTAATGCCCTGCCGGTTACAAACAAAATCAAACCTACAAATCCTAATGCCACACCAAAATCATACAATATCATTGGAACATGTGTTTCCCCTGTTTTATGATCCGTCATTGGGCCTGGAAATACCATTTGGTAAAAATCAAGCCAGTGACCAAAAATGATCAGCAACGCCATAAACGTAATCGTTGAATAATTTCTCTTTGCACTTCTTCTCATTAATAACAACAAAGGAGCAAGGAAGTTGATAACAAACATCAACCAAAAAATTCCACTATAAACTCCTTGTGCTCTTGGTTTGAAATAAGTTGTTTCTTCCGGGATGTTGGCATACCAGATCAGCATAAACTGGGAGAACCACAGATATGTCCAGAATATAGAAAAAGCAAACATAAATTTTCCAATATCGTGCAGATGCTCCTCGTTTGTATATTCAAGGTAACCGGTATTTTTCAGGTACACCACAAACAAACATATTAATGCCATACCCGCCACAAACGTACTGGCAAACGTGTACCAGCTATACATGGTGCTGTACCAGTGTGCATCAATACTCATTAACCAAAGCCAGGGAATAGATGACATTACGGTGAGTGCAAAAACAATGATAAACAACGCAGCCCAAACAGTATTATTCCAAATGTATTTTTTTCTTTCTCCTACAGATGCAAGTGGCTTCTCGTCCAGGCTACGTGACAATTTTCTCATTTTCCAGCCTAATAATGACCAGGCTATAATGGTGAAGATTGTCCATCCTGCAAAGAAATTCTTATTTAAAAATCCTTTTTTAAAATTAAGTATAGGATCACTTTTAACATGTTCTGTATTTGTCCAGTGGTATAATTCATGATTACTTCCAAAACAGATCAATAAAAGAATAACGCCGCAAATAGTTCCAATGACAGGAACTACGGTAGAAATAGCTTCAGGAACCCGGCGGAATGCCATTTGCCAACCACCCCATGCCAGGGTAGTGATACAAATAAAGAACATAGCTGCATTTACTACCAGTAAGAAGTAAACGCTGTTTTGTAACAACGAACCCCAAAAACGGGCCTGCATATGTACATCATCTTTAGCCCCCTGTGTTATATATAATCCTATTATAGCCAGGGCTCCAATGACCATCAGCGTAACCGCAATGGTATTGTATCTTTTTGTTACTATAAATTTTTCCCTTATTGACATCAGTGTTCTTTTAATAGTTCTGCTTAAAAATTATTTCATCATTGTGGTTGTACTATCTTTTGCAACTGTTGGTCCTGCTACCGTTCCAGCTGCTGCCTGCTTCTCTTTGATATAATGGATTACCATCCAACGCTGCTCTGTATTTAACTGAGAAGCATAACTACCCATCGTGTTTAAACCATATGTAATGGAATGAAACATGGTACCTTCTGCCATGGCAGTATATTTTGGATCTCCTACCAGGGTTGCTGGTTTTGCAGGAAAAGGACCACTACCATCTTTCCATAATGGGCCATTACCGTCTAATTTTTCACCATGACAGATCCCGCAATTCACCAGGTATAGACGCGCTGCTTCAATGAATTGTTTAGCATCCAGCTGAGGCAATGGATTTGCAAAACTGGCAGCACTTGCATATCCAGCTGAATCATTTTTATAGGGATAAACAGCCAGCATATCGCCCCGGGCAATTGTGCCGCCAACTGGCATGGCCGTATAGTTTATTCCTTCTTTTTTCAATCCTTCGGTTGATGCATATGTTTCCACGGCACGGCTGTATGCCATATCCGGCATATAAACGCGGCCGGGGCTACGCCTTACCTTGCTGCAACTTATCATTGCCACAAGTACCGCTGCAAAAATTGATATATTCCAAATTTTTTTCATCACTCTTTATTTAAAATCTATTCAAACCTAAGTTCCCCCTTTTGGGTTCAGGGGTTTAATGAGCTGTCTCTTCTGTTCTTTCAAATCTTTTCCTATCCTTATCATATCGACCAAGCCACCAACCTGTTTCTTTATACTGAACCTGAACATCAACTGCTCCCAGGCTTTGTAAAAAATTTATTGCATCTGCATCAATTGTTTTATCCGTACACTCCAGTGCCATAACAAAGGTGTCATCAGTAGAGCGGAGATTAAAATGATCTTTTCTTACAAATGGGGCCAATTGGCAGAGGTAACAAAAAGTAAGTACCATACCAACTGCCGCAAATAATACCGTTAACTCAAAAGTAATAGGGATCCAGGCTGGTAATGCAAAGAATGGCTTACCGCCAAAATTAAGTTGCCAGTCAATAGTTAATGCCCAGGTAATAAAACCAACAGCCGTAGAAGTGCCTGTAATTCCATAAATGAATCCGGCTGTGTGAAGGCTTGTATCACGCAGTCCCATTGCCTTATCCAATCCGTGAATTGGAAAAGGAGTAAAGATATCATGGATCTTATATCCTGCCCGGCGGGTTTTTTTAACGGCAGGAAATAATACTGCCTCATCATAAAAACTACCTGTTACAAATTTTTTTACAGCCATTTTATTTTAGTTCTTAGTTATTAGTTCCGTGTCTGGAGTCAGCATCCGTTGTTCAGTTATTATTCCTGGCTCCGGTCTCTCGACTCCCTCCTTCTCCGCCGCGGCGGATACGAAGGACAAGCCCGACTATTTTTAAGCTCCGTGATCGTGTCCATGTTTATCGCTAAACTCCTCTGTGTTTTCGCTTTCAATCTCATCCATCGTCTCTTTATAATTTTCCCCACTTCGCTTCAAAATATGTTTAATCTCTGCCAAAGCAATTACCGGGAAGAATTTGGAGAAAAGGAAGTAACAGGTAAAAAATAACCCGAACGTTCCCAGATAAAATCCAACTTCCCAAACTGTCGGTGTGTAATAAGTGCTCCATGCACTTGGCAGGTAATCGCGGTAAACAGAAGTAACAATGATTACAAAACGTTCAAACCACATACCGATATTTATCAATATCGACATAAAGAAAGTCAGCACCAGGTTTCTTCTCATTTTACGAAACCAGAAAATCTGTGGCGACAGTACGTTACAACCCATCATGATCCAGTAACTCCAGCCATATGGACTGTTCAAATCCAAACGATTCTCGAAAAAAGCAAAATTTTCATACGGATTGGCACTGTACCAGGCCATAAACAATTCGGTGAGATAAGCAATACCAACTATTGAACCTGTCAGTACAATTACTTTATTCATCACTTCAATATGCTCAAGCGTAATATATTCCTGCAGACCCAATACTTTTCTTGTTACTAATAAAAGTGTTTGCACCATCGCAAATCCTGAGAAGATAGCACCCGCAACAAAGTAAGGCGGGAAGATGGTAGTATGCCATCCAGGAACAACGGAAGTGGCGAAGTCAAAGGATACAATAGTGTGAACCGATAATACGAGCGGGGTACTTAATCCAGCCAGCACCAATGAAAGTGCTTCATGACGTTGCCAGTGTTTGGTACTTCCTGTCCAACCAAAAGCAGCTACGCCATAAAACATTTTTCTCCATTTCTTTTTGGCTCTGTCGCGAAGAGTAGCAAGGTCAGGCAATAAACCAGAGTACCAGAATAATAATGATACCGTAAAATAAGTTGATATCGCAAATACATCCCAGAGAAGTGGTGAGTTAAAGTTTACCCATAGTGGACCTCTTGTATTGGGATAAGGAAGAACGAAAAAAGCATTCCACACACGTCCCATATGCCAGATTGGAAACTGACCGGCACACATTACTGCAAAAATTGTCATTGCTTCTGCTGCGCGGTTTACACCAGTTCGCCATCCCTGGCGGAATAGTAATAAGATAGCAGAGATCAACGTTCCGGCGTGACCAATACCTACCCACCATACGAAGTTGGTGATATCCCAACCCCAGCCGATTGTTTTATTAAGGTTCCACTGGCCAGTACCATATATTACCTCCATAGTAACAGAGACAATTCCAAAAAGGAGGAAGACCACTGAAATAAGAAATCCAATCCACCAGAGTTTAGATGGCCTGGCTTCTACCGGACGACAAATATCTTCAGTTACCTGGTGATAATCTTTTTCGCCTTCTACCAAAGCTGGTCTTACCTGTGATTCGTATCTGAGTAATGACATAAGCGGTTATAAAAATTCAAATAATTAAGTTCTCTCTTTCTTCTATTATCAATGACTTGCTTCTACTGTTTTTGGTGCTGATGGCAAAGTGCTGTCAGCTTTATGGCTTTCTTCTTTCGTTCCTTCTTCTTTATGACCTGCATCTGCATGTTCTTCACCATGATGACCCGCCCAATGCTCATCTATTTCTTCTGAATTTCTCACTTTTGCCAGGTAAGTAATATTGGGCAACACATGCAATTGCTCAAGCACATAGAAACTACGTTGCTTATTTTCGTTTCGAACCTTCATTAACTCGCTGTCTTTATCTTTTGCATTACCAAAAACAATCGCATTGGTAGGACAAGCTGTTTGACAAGCTGTTTTTGCATCGCCATCTTTCAGCATACGATTTTCTTTCTTCGCATCCAGTTTTGCTGCTGCCAATTTCTGAAAACAGAAAGAACATTTCTCCATTACACCTCTTGAACGAACGGTAACATCAGGATTCAACACCATTCTTGTAAGTTCATCGTTCATCTGGAAAATTACTTTATCCAGCTTACCTACTAATTGCTGATCCTGGTTATTCTTGAAGCTATCAGCACCGGTATAATCAGACCAGTTAAACCTCCGCACTTTAAACGGACAGTTATTGGCACAATATCTTGTTCCGATACAACGGTTATACGCCATTTGATTAACCCCTTCTGAGCTATGGTTTGTTGCTGCTACCGGACAAACATTCTCACAAGGTGCATTATCGCAATGCTGACAAAGCATTGGTTGAAACACCACTCCTTTCAGGCTATTGGGATCTTTATCATCCGAAATAAAATAACGGTCAATCCTTAACCAATGCATATCATGATAACGTAGTACTTCACTTTTACCAACTACAGATACATTATTCTCCGCACTGCAAGCCACTACACAAGCGCCACAACCAAAGCAGGCATTCATGTCAATGCTCATACCCCATTTAATACCCGGCTGCTCATGCTGAGGATATAAAGTAGCATTGCGGAAGTCATCATTTGATTTTTTCGCATATGCATCCCTCAACTCATCTCTCCATTCGGGAATTACGTTTGGTTCTTTTTTAAAAGAAGCCAGGGTTGTTTCTCTTACAACTTCTATCCTGTCTTCATATGAATTATGTATCTGCGTCTGTGCAATTTTATATTTTGTATTCAGATTTACAATGGATGCGCCGGTTGCATAATTATCAATAGTGCTTCCGTTATTTACTGCTAATCCATATACATTTTTTCCAACTCCTGCAGCCGTAACACCCATTGCTTCACTTCTTCCGTAACCAACCGCTATAGCAATAGTATCAGCATTCATTCCTGGAATAACAAGGATGGGTAATTCAACTTTATTCTTACCAATCGTTAATTCAATGACAGGCTTACCCGGATAATATTCGTAATCGGTATTGAGTTTGATACCCAGTTCTTCTGCTTTTTTCATGGAGATCATAGCATAGTTGTCCCATGTAGCTTTTGAAACGGGGTCAGGTAATTCCTGCAACCAGGGGTTACCGGCCTGAGCTCCTGTACCCATTGAAATTTTCTGATACAAGACTACTTCTGCACCTGTTGCTTTTTTATATCCTTCGATAGCTGAAGTGGCAGCAGCAACAGCAGCAGCATTAAATCCTCCTGCGCCACCGGATGTAAGAGGCATTTCCTTTATTCCATTTTGTAATGCCGTATTAAATTCAGTTTCTGAACCAAGTTTAGCCACCCAGAATTCTTTGAAAAAAGTTTCATAGTCCTGCGTGCTACCGCTCCATCTTAATAAAGAAGTTTGGAAAGGACGGGTTTTGAATAAAGGATAAATTGTAGGCTGAAGAAAACTTACAACACCCGCTTTTGGTTCTGCATCACCCCAACTTTCCAGAAAATGGTGATCGGGTATAATGTATTCGCAGAGTTCGGATGTTTCATCCATTTTTTGATTGAATGAAACAGTCACTTTCACTTTTTTAAGTGCTGCTTTAAATTTTTCTGCCTCATTATACGTATAAGCAGGATTAGCACCGTGTATCATCAATGCACCTACCTGCCCTGCTTCCATTTGTGCTATAAGATCCGCCATATCACTGTCAATTCCCTGGCGGTAATTTACCGGCTGGTTCCAGTTAATGGTAGTGCCATTAGCACCAATGGCATTATTTATAGCATTTACAATAATCTGTACATTTTTATCATTACTTCCACATACCACTAACGCCTGTCCATTATGTGCTTTCAGATCTGCAGCTACTTTTTTAATACCTGCTTCCAGTTTTGCATCTGTAATGGTAGTAGTACCTTCTGTTCCATTAATAGCATTGAGCAAATCAAGTGCAACAGCACCTGTTTCTGAAGTACGATGTGTAAATCGTTCGTCTGCATTTGAACCTGTGAGACTCAAATGACCTTCAAAATGATAATGTTTACTCATCGAAGGATTCTTCTCATCTATTTTTCTTCCTTTCGAATATCCTTTTGCAAATTCTACCGGGCTAAGCCAGGTGCCTAAAAAATCAGCGCCGAGGCTGACAATAATTTTTGCCTCACCAAAATTATAAGAAGGAATTTTTCTTCCAAAACCACTGGCTTCATTGGCCAGTATCATACCGCTATAAGAAACGGCATCGTATTGAACATGCTTTAAGTTAGGAAACTTAGCAATAATATCTTTTGTAGTAATGGAAACAACAGAAGAAGTAAGTAATACAACTGATCCACCTGCAGCTTTTACAGCATCAGCCACCAATTTATCAAACTGTTCAAAAGTGGGAACTTCTTCAAATTTGTTGTTGACTTTGTGTAAGGGGAATTTTGCCCGGTACATATCATATAGATCCAGGACCGACGCCTGTGAACGGGAAGAAGTACCACCATCCGTAAATGTAGCCAGTGTATTTCCTTCTAATTTAATGGGACGGCCATCTCTTACTTTAGCTACCATTGGGATCACATCGCCATCCTGCACATAGGTAGTAGCATAATATTTTGCTACACCCGGAACTAGATTCTCCGGCTTGTTAGCATAAGGAATAGCTTTCCGAACAGGTATCTTACAACTGGCCGCCAGTGTAGCCGCAGCAGTACTAAAGCCGAGATATTTTAAAAAATCCCTGCGTGGAGCTTTGGCATCAATTAACCCTTTATCATCAAAACCTTCAAAGGGGAGTTCTTCCTGAAACTCATCCTGTGTCAGCTTTTTTAGATTCTCCGGGTCATTCACCTCTCCGAAACTTTGCCAGTACTTGTTACTCATAATACCCCAACCCCTAAAGGGGCTTTTATACTCCGATTTTACTTAAATCTCTAAAGGATTTAAGAGCTTTCTCACTATACCTTTTCTCACCTAACGGAGATTGGTTATAAAATAATTTTTCTATATGCCTTTCAATACAAATCAAACAAACTAACGCCTTAGTCACCCCTTTAGGGGACAGGGGGTTTTTAATAGTGACATTTCTGACATTCCAGACCACCGATATCTTTCACCGTTACACTATCCATTTTTCCCGCCTTAATATCATTATGAAACTTCTCATAAATGCTGTAAAACTTATTGCCTTTGCCTTCGGTATAATTAAAGTCAACCTTTGTTTCGCGATGGCAGTTTATACACCAACCCATACTCAATTCATTTACCTGCTTTACTTCGTCCATTGCGGTTATTTCACCGTGGCATGACTGGCACTGTACTTTTCCTGCTCTTATATGTTGTGAATGGTTGAAATAAACATGGTCGGGCAGGTTGTGAATTTTAACCCATTCGATTGGCTTAGCCATTGAAGGATCCCATTTACTGGCATTTTTAGGATCAAATCCTGCATATTTATACAACTTCTCAATCTCTGCGGTACCATTAATTTCCTCTCCGTTTTCGTCGTAGAGTTTTGGTCCTTTTTCGTACGCATTTATTGCCTTATGGCAATTCATACAAATATTTACAGCAGGAATAGCAGCATGTTTACTTTCCCAGGCTGAACCATGGCAATACAAACAACTTATCTGGTTGATACCTGCATGTACTTTATGCGAATAATAAATAGGCTGAACGGGTTGATAATCTTTTTGACGGCCAAAGCCAATAGCTCCTTTTGATACATAATAACCGCCGGCAACAAAGAAGAGGATAGCTAACATAGCAATGTAAACCTTGTTCCTATAAGCAGGAACCGGGTTAGGGCGTCGAATTCCTTCTGCATCATCACTCATCTTTTTCAGGTTACTGTTCACCTGCATTAATATGAGTGCAATTATGCCCAGAATAAGTGAGATCACACCAAAGATGACGGCATTACTGGTTGTAGATTTTCCTGTATTGGGATCGCCGGGAGCAGGAGCTTTTTTTGAATCGGCCACTACCTGGTTTACATAACCTACAATGGCATCCACATCTTTAATAGTAAGATCTGGAAAACCCGTCATCATGGAAGTATACTTAACCTTTAAACCCTGTGTGTATGGGTCTTTAGCCATGTAACCTGCCGGATTATTTACCCATTTTAATAACTCGTTATGATCTGACCATTTATGCCTTTCTTCCAGCCCGCCCAAGGCCGGGCCAGTCGCATCCTTCAGAGGATTATGGCAACTGGCACACTTACCGTTGAACAATGCTTTTCCGTCTTGCGCAGAAACGGTCACAATAGAAAAAACAAACACTAATAAATATAAAAAAACCCGTCTTTTGCCGAATGATTTACAAGGAATCATAGATACAATTGATTCTAAAAAATGTGGATAAAACCTTTAATCAGGCGCAAAAGTAAGTCATGGACTTTATAAAAAGTCAATGAATTTAACTTTTTTTTGGGGTAGAGCCTGCCTGCCTTTCAATGGATTGGGAATTACTTTTGCCTGGCTAAATTTTGTTTGTCATAAACAAGTAAAGTATCCCAAAAAATTCAACAGCTTTTTAATAATTCGGACCAATATTGAAAGTTTTTTCTGCACTTTTGCCGCATCATGTTAGCAAAGCTTCAAAAGAAATGGAAAGTAAACGGCTTACAGCTGATTTTAATTATCAGCACATTTGCAATTGGCGGTAGTTCTACGGGATTTGTTGGTAAAAAGGTTATGAACGCTTTGTCTATAAAGGAAGACTGGTTATGGGCAATTATTTACATACTACTAATAACCATTATCTGGCCACTGGCTGTATTGATAGTGAGTATTCCTCTTGGACAATTTTCTTTTTTTATACGTTACATCCGGAAAATTGGAGAAAAGATGGGAATGGTTAAGAGACGGGAGTGAAGAGTTCCGGGTTTGGGGTTAAATTAATCAAATCATTATTTATTTCATCTTCTTAAGAGCTGTTTCAGCAGCAATAAAACCAAAACTTGACCACTGGTTGGTGGCAATGGCTTTTTTAAAAAACTCCATCGCCTTTTCTTTAAATCCAAAAAGTAAACAATAATATCCTATTCCAAAGTTGATGGTTGCCGAAGCAAGTGATTGATCTTTTGGAGATAGCTTCATAGCGTAAGATTCAATTTCCTTCGCAGATAATTTGTTCCTGTACATCTCCAGTAAATTCATATAATCCCCGCTCTCTATTAACTCAGCATTTTTATCAATACTATTATAAAGAGCTACTGCTTCTTTTTCTTTTGCCATATTTCGTAAGGTAATATTCATCCAGTTGGCCGTTGCCACAAACATATCAGCATTATCAGCAACTTTCAGGCACTCTTTATATGCTTTAAGCGCTTTTTTATTCTCTCCTTTTATAAAATAAGCTAAACCGAGATGATACCAGGTATTCGATTGCAGGGTACTGGTAGGAATATTTTTTGCGTTGGGCAAACCGTCCGGTTCTGTTTCATCCGGCTTTCCTTTTATCAACTTTGCTGCTTTTTTGAAATCAGCAATAGCTTTATCAAAACACCGGACAGTTATATAACGATGGCCCCGGTGCCTGTACAGACGGGCATCTCCGGGGTGGCTGATGATACCTTTGGAAAAAATTTCAATGGCTTTCATATAATCTCCGAGATAAGCTGTTCTTCTTCCATACCATATTAAAGCATCCGCATCAGTGGTATCTTTTTGATAAGCCGCTTTAGCAAAAGCTAGTTTTTGTTCAAAGTCCTTTCGGGTGTTTTCAGAAAGCTGCGGGGCAACTATTGAAACACAAGGTTGTGCTCCGGCAATAAACCCAATTGATAAAATCACCATGAAAAAGATGAATTGTTTCATTGCATCAAGTTAGGGAGATTATATTTGCCGGGTGAAAAAAATTGCTGTTTTTGCGTCGGGGGCGGGGAGTAACGCTGAAAAAATTATTGAGCGATTTACCTCACCCCCTACCCCTCTCCACGGAGTGGAGAGGGGAGAAAAGACCTCACCCCCCGAGCTACGCTCCCAACCTTCGTCAAACTCGGTTGCTCTCCACGGAGTGGAGAGGGGAGAATTGAAGACTGCGGATATTCAGATTGCTCTTATTGTTTGCAATAGACCAGATGCGGGTGTGCTGAAAATTGCTGCTGCCAATAAAATTCCGGCTCTTATCATTGAAAAAGAAAGATTCTTTCGCGGTGATGCATATATAAAGGATTTGAAAGAAAATGGGATCGATTTTATTGTACTGGCAGGTTTTCTCTGGAAAATTCCTGTTGTATTAATTAAAGCATTTGCCGGACACATTATAAATATTCATCCTGCCTTGTTGCCAAAATATGGTGGTAAGGGAATGTATGGTCACTTTGTACACGAAGCGGTAATAAAAAATCACGAAAAAGAAAGCGGCATTACTATTCATTTTGTGGATGAGGTATATGATCATGGTAAAATAATTTTTCAGGCAACCTGCCCTGTGATGGAAAATGATACGGCTTCTCAATTGGCACAACGAATTGCAGTATTGGAACACCAGCATTACCCAACAGTGATTGAACAGGTGATTTCGGATATTGACTCACTTTAATGAACCTTTAGCATTTTCTTTCGTTACTTGCGATAATTAAAAAAATTTGCACCTGCGTTTTCTTTACATAACAGCATTTATTATTACTGCACTATTGGCGATTGATTTTTCAGCCACTGGTCAATCGTATACCATCAGGGGAACAGTGTATGACAGTTCCCGCAACTATCCCCTGGAAGCAGTGAGTGTGCTAAGTAGTTCCGGAAGAGGAACCGTGACGAATGCTGATGGTGTTTATAAAATTGAAGTGAGTGAGAAAGATTCTATCTGGTTCAGCTACCTGAATAAACCAACGATGAAATTTCCGGTATTAAAAATCGTCAACACGATGGAGTTTGATATTTCATTGCAGGTAAATGTACCCACCCTGAAAGAAGTAAAAATAAGGCCGAAATATTATAAGCAGGATTCTATCCAGAACAGGATTGATTATGCTAAAATTTTCAATTACCAAAAACCAAGATTATCACCTACGATGAATGGTATGGGTGTAGGCTTCGATTTGGATGAGATCATCAATATGTTCCGCTTCAAACGAAACCGTAGCCTGGCCTCTTTTCAGCGAAGGCTTATCCTGGAAGAGGAGGATAAGTATATTGATCACCGGTTTAATAAAGCATTAGTACGCCGCATCACTTTATTAGAAAGCCCGGCACTGGACAGTTTCATGCGGATTTATCGCCCCTCACACACTTTTACAAAAATGGCCGGCGAATATCAATTTCAACTTTATATCAAAACAGCTTTCATACGTTTTTTAAGAGGGCTTGCTCCCTATCCGTTTTTAAAAGAAGAGGAACAAGAATAAATCATTTACTACCTTGTAAGTAAAAAAAGTACGGTAAATTACTGTTCCATTTTTTGCTTATGAGTAATAACCTTCACAATGAACTCCGGAAAGAATTTCAACTGGAACGATTAATTCTTTTCAGCGATGCGGTTTTTGCTATTGCTATTACGTTGCTGGTGATTGAGATAAAAATTCCGGAATTGCATGAAAATGTTTCTGATAAAGCCTTGCTGCAGTCATTAGCACATCTTCTTCCTAAATTTTTAGGGTTTTTAATAAGTTTTATGATGATCGGACTTTACTGGACGGTTCATCATCGCATGTTTGGCTTTGTAACAAATTATACCCCTAAGCTTTTAGTATTAAATCTTGCTTTTCTTTTTTTTGTTGCTTTAATGCCTTTTAGTACCGGGTTCTATAGTGAATATGCCGGACCCGATATGTTTCGCCACCAATTAATGGTACCAATGATATTTTATGTACTGAATTTTTGTGGTATGGGTTTTCTCAATTATTTTATGTGGGTGTTTATTACTAATCCAAAAAATAAAGTAGCCGAACCCCCGGTAGATCCGTTGATGGTAAGACAGGCCAGAGCAAGATCATTGGTGGTACCTATTATTTTTTTAATGATGTTGCCGGTTGCTTATTTCACTAACGTGATCATTGCTGCCTATGTTCCCATGCTGATACCGGTTATTTTAAGAATCCTGAAAAAAAAGATAGAAAAAAAACACCGTTAATTATATTTTCAACTATTAATATTACTACATGCAAAAAATCAACCATTATTTTCTTCTAACCTCTTTATTATTCTTATCCATCATTACTGCTGCCCAGCGCTCAAAAAAAATTCATTTCAAGTCGATATTGATAGACACCCATAATGATATTCCTGAAACAGCCCTTGCCAAGGGGGTTAGTTTTGACCAGGACCTGAAACATAAAACGCATTCTGATCTGCAACGGATGAAAGAAGGTGGTGTGGATGCCCAATTTTTTTCTATCTGGTGTGATGGCAATATGGTTCATCCTTTTGCATTGGCCAACCGGCAAATGGATACGGTAATGGCCTGGACCAACCGCAACCCGGATAAAATGATGCAGGCATTCACTGCTGAAGACATTGTAAAAATTTCGAAACAAAAAAAACTTGCCGTATTATTTGGGGTGGAAGGTGGCCATATGATAGAAAATGACCTGGGTAAGTTGGAGGCATTATATAAAAGAGGTGCAAGGTATATGACACTGACCTGGAATAATTCTACCGATTGGGCTACGTCTGCGTTAACGGAAACCTCACCCCCTCCCCTTCTCCACTCCGTGGAGAGGGGGGAAGACTCCGTTAGAAAAAAGGGGTTGACTGATTTCGGAAAATCGGTTGTAAGAAAGATGAATGAGTTGGGAATGTTAATTGATTTATCCCATGTAGGTGAACAAACATTCTATGATGCTATTGCTACAACTACTAAGCCGGTACTGGTTTCTCATAGTTGTGTATATACCATTTGCCCGCATAGAAGAAATTTAAAAGATGATCAGATAAAAGCGGTGGCTAAAAATGGTGGTGTTATCCATCTTAATTTTTATAGTGGGTTTTTAGAACCTACGTTTGAAGACAGAAGTGATGCGTTTACCAAAAAGCATAAAATGGAAATGGACTCTTTGATAAAAATAAATCCGGAGCCCTATTTTATGCAGTTATATCTTTTTACCAAATACCCGGAGGAGGTCAAAAGTCTGCGGCCGCCTTTATCATTACTGATTGACCATCTTGAATACATTATAAAATTAGTGGGGGTAGATTATGTAGGACTTGGAAGTGATTTTGACGGGGTCAATTCATTACCTGCGGGGTTAGAAGGGGTGGAAGATTTTCCAAAGATTACAGCGGAGTTGGTAAATCGGGGATACAATAAAAAAGAAATTGCAAAAATTCTGGGAGGTAATTTGCTGAGAGTACTTGCAGCTAATGAAAAAAAATAATCGGGTTTCTATTTACCTGAAATAAAAATCATATCTTAAATTCTTATATGGATAACTTCAATACCGACTCTCCAAAATCTGCCTGGAAAGGCCGCCTCATAAAATTTCTGATCTATGTGGTGGTTGGTTTTTTATGTGCCTTTTTATATGGGAAAATAAAACACTAGATAATTTATTGTAAGTGTTTTGTTTTAATCCGGCTGTGATGACTTTCCCTATCTATACTAAATTAATATAAACTATCATGGAAGTACATGCCCACACCCATACCGCCCGGAAAAAATGGACCCATTATTTCTGGGAGTTTTTAATGTTGTTTCTCGCTGTGACACTGGGGTTTTTTGTAGAAAACCAGCGGGAGCACTATGTTGAAAGCATTCGGGAAAAAAAATATATACAATCCTTAGTTGCTGATTTGATGTCCGACACCACAAGTTTTAGTTATGTCCTGATAAAAAACAGAAGTACCATCCGGGCTTTTGATTCAGTCATCCATTTGCTGAAAAACTATAACAGCAATGAGGAAACCAACCAAAAATTATATTCCCTGGTGCGATTAAACAACCCGTCAATTGGGGCTGTTAAAATTAATTATACAGCTTTTGATCAGATGCGGAATTCCGGTAATCTAAGACTGATACGCAATCAGGGTATTATTGACAGTATTAATAATTATTATTTCCATGCAAGAGATATTGAACGGAATAACGATTTACTGGAAGAACGATTCAGGGCAAAGGTGGAATTTGAAGGAAAAGTATTTGATGGCGGGGTTTTTCAAAACATGATGGATATAGAAGATTTCAAATTGAAACCGCCTTCAGGAAATCCATTGTTGGCTACTTCAGATAAAGTGGTACTGAATGAATTTGTAGTAAGAAATCATTATCTTATTTCCATTCTGCTTTTTACAGAACGATCTGTAAAAAATGAGCAAAACAGAGCAATCGGGTTAATTAATTTTTTAGTGAAAAAATATAATATCAAATTAAATTAATTATGGAAGTACATGCACATAGTCATACACCTAGAAATAAATGGACCCATTATTTCTGGGAATTTTTAATGTTGTTCCTCGCTGTGTTTTGCGGATTTCTGGCAGAAAATTTCCGGGAACACCAGATTGAAAACAACAGGGCAAAAGAATATGCCAGAGCTTTATATGATGACCTGGTAAGTGATACCAATAGATTAAAGCGCATTATTAAAGACACGAAAAAACAAGAAGGCTATGCTGATACACTTCAGGATCTGTTGCTTAAAAAATATGATGGCACCGTAAAGGTACCTGGCGGAATCTTATATTATTATGCAGGACTATCCAAAAAAGGAACAATGTTCACTGTAAAAACTTCTACGTTAAATCAGTTGAAAAACTCGGGTTCCTTACGTCTATTTAAAAAACGTGCACTGATCCGGCTTTTTACCGATTATGACCAGGCTATAAATGATCAGTTAAAGAGGTTTGATGCGGATGTAGACATCAAGAGGGATATACTCAATTCCCTGCAGCAAATTTTTAGCTTTGCTGAAGAAGAAAAATTGCTTCAGTTGCTGGAACATTATCCGGCATCAAAAGACTCCCTGTTAAAATTGGATTTACCACTATTCAGCAGCGACAAAAAATCTTTGAGCGATCTTTCCAATGCAGTTGAGGCAAGAAAAAATCTTTTCAGAGGAAGATTAGAATATACGTATAAAATCCCGCTGGAAACAGGATTAAAACTATTGGAAGCGTTGAAAAAGGAATATCACTTTGAATAAATTTTAATTATAGAAGTACATGCACACAGCCATCCTTCGACAGGCTCAGGACACCAAAAAAAATGGATCCATTATCTCTGGGAGTTTATGTCCCGGCCATAGTAGGGCAACCGCCAGGTTGCTATTTGGTAACTTACCTTTTGGTTAGTTATTTATAAAATGATTATTTTTAAAAATGCAATCCCCTTTTTTATACGGTAAAACAGTAAGCGAAGACTCGTTTACTAACCGCAAAACAGACATTGTCCGGCTTACCACCAATTTGCAGCACCACATCAATACTATCCTTATTTCTCCCAGGCGGTGGGGCAAATCCTCGTTAGTAAAAAAAGTGGCAGCAGGCCTTGAAAGTAAGTCCGTTAAAGTAATTCGCCTGGACCTGCTAAGCATACGAAATGAAGAAGAGTTTTACAAACTGCTGGCTGCAGAAACCATCAAAGCCACTTCTTCTAAACTAACGGAGTGGATAGAAACCGCCAAACAATTTTTAAAGCATATTACCCCAAAAATTTCTGTAGGCACCGATCCGGTTAATGATTTTGAGATAAATTTTGAATGGAAAGAATTAGAAAAACATTTCCGGGAAATACTGAATCTGTCACAGAAAATTGCGGAAAAGAAGAAACTGCACCTGATTATTTGTATTGATGAATTTCAAAACTGCGCTTCCTTTAAAGAACCTCTGTTATTCCAGAAAAGATTGCGGACTGAATGGCAGCACCATACCAAAGTAACTTATTGCCTGTATGGAAGCCGGCAACACATGATGGCGCAGTTATTTGAAAAACAGTCTATGCCTTTTTATAAGTTTGGCGATGTAATATACCTACCCAAAATAGAAAGAAGCGACTGGATTTTTTATATCCGTAAACAATTTACAGCCACTAAAAAAAATATTTCTGAAGAATTGGCTAAAGCAATTGCAGCTTTAGTTCAGGACCACTCTTACTACGTACAGCAGCTTTCTTACTTAGTATGGACGGTAACCTCCAGAACAGTTAAAAAAGAAATGGTGCAAGCTGCGGCAGAAACATTGCTGCAACAAAATGCAATACTTTATACAAGGGATACCGAAGAGCTGACCAATTCGCAACACAATTATTTAAAAGCCGTGGCATCCGGCATACACAAGGGGCTAAGTTCAAAAGATGTAATACAAGCGTACAGATTAGGCACTTCAGCCAATGTATTAAAAATTAAAAAGGCTTTGTTGCAAAAAGAACTGGTTGATGACAGCAAAAGTGGTATTCACTTTCTGGACCCGGTGTACCTGCTTTGGTTCCGGAAGAATATTTTATTTAAAGAAATAAATTTTGAATAAATAATATACAATCATTATGGAAGTACATGCCCATAGTCATACTGCCAGAAAGAAATGGACCCATTATTTCTGGGAATTTTTAATGTTGTTCCTGGCTGTGTTTGCAGGTTTTTTAGCGGAGAACCAACGGGAGCATTATGTAGAACACCAACGGGAAAAACAATATATCCGCTCACTGATCAGTGATGTAAAAACAGATACGGCAAATATTACACGATGGATGGCTTCGTTTAGCAAGTGTCAAAAAAGCTGTGATACTGTTTTAGATAATTTTGATTCCTTTTCAAAAAATTATTCAATAAAAACCTGGAGAAACTATCGCAATGTTATTGATGGCTTTCCCGATTTCATATACACGGACCGGACCATGCAGCAACTAAAAAATTCAGGGGGTATGCGTCTAATAAGAAATACCGGCGCAACAGACAGCATTATTGGTTATGATGCTGCCGTAAGAGATATATTGATAGAGGAAACTGGTATATCATCGTATTGGGACCAACTAAATGATTTAACCAATAAAATGATAAGCAATCAAAAGATTGTCTCAACGTTTAAAATTAAATCTGCCGGAGAAATAGAAAAACAAAAAATAAATTTCTGGATAAAACAGGATGAAAGGGAATTTGAGCATTTATATAACCTGCTTTATAAATACCGGGGAACAGTCACTGGTTACAACTCCCTACTTGGCATGTTACAAAACAGAGGAGAAAGGCTTATTGATTTTTTGCAAAAAGAATATGATATGGAATGAGGGGATTTAGTCGGGAGTCATTAGTTGGGACCCGATAGCTATCGGGTCGGGAGCCAATACCCGATAGCTATTAGCTGTGTCCGAAGGACTCTCCAAAGGAGTACTTTGTACCTTTGGAGAGCAAAAAACTATAAATTATTCGCAGAATCCTGCGGACAAATCAAAATCCCGATAGCTATCGGGAACAAATTTATTTATGGAAGTTCATACCCACACCCCACGCAAAAAATGGACTCATTATTTTTGGAATTTTTTAATCCTGCGGTGTAATTCAAGAAGCTACCCGCCAATATGTAGCATATATTTTGGTAAAATAAACTTTGGGATATCTTATCGTGCAAACAAATAACAGAACATGAGTAATATAAAACTTTTTGAAAGCAAAAAAATCAGGAGCCACTGGGATACTGAAGCGGAAAAATGGTTTTTTAGTGTTGTGGATGTGATTGAAGTGTTAACTGACAGCCCACGGCCAAGAAAATACTGGAACGCCTTAAAAACAAAACTTCAACAGGAAGGAAGTCAGTTGTCCCATAATATAGGACAACTGAAAATGCAATCGGAAGACGGCAAAATGTATAATACAGATGTAGCTGATACAGAACAACTATTCCGTCTTATCCAATCCATTCCATCGCCGAAGGCAGAACCATTTAAACAATGGCTGGCAAAAGTGGGCTTTGAAAGAGTAGAAGAAAGTCAGGATCCTGAAAAAAGCATAGACCGGGCTATGGAAAATTATATGCTACTTGGTTATAGCAAAGAATGGATTAACCAACGGCTTAAAAGTATTGAAGTTAGAAAAGAACTAACTGACGAATGGGAAAGCAGGGGTGTTAAGCAGGGACAGGAGTTTGCTGCATTAACGGATATAATAACACAGGCTTGGAGTGGCCATACAGTGAAACAATACAAACAGCAAAAGAATCTGAAAAAAGAAAATCTGAGGGATAATATGACTAATCTTGAATTGGTTTTAAATATGCTTGCAGAAGCTACTACCACAGAAATAAGTAAAGAGAAAAAACCAAAGGACCTGGAGGAGAATAAAAAGATTGCTAAACAAGGTGGAACTATAGCAGGTAATACACGAAAAGCAATTGAAGCTAAAACTGGAAAGAAGGTAGTGAGCAGTCAGAATGCAAAAAAGATACTCCCAAGAAAATCAAAGAAAAAATAATTCTAATTTATGGAAGTACATGCCCACACCCACACCCCAAGAAAAAAATGGACCCATTATTTCTGGGAGTTTGTAATGTTGTTCCTTGCTGTGTTTTGCGGTTTTTTAGCAGAGAATATCAGAGAGCATAAGATAGAACATCAACGGGCCAAAGATTATGCAATGTCATTAATGGAAGAAGTTACCGGGGACACAATGGCTCTAAATCAGTCTATATCTTATTATAAAACTAGAACTGAAAGTATTGATACACTTATTGGATTACTGGCTGGAAATATTAAACAAATTCCTGGTGGTACCATGTACTATTTTGCAGATAAGGCAGTGTATAATGATAATATAATTTTTAACAAAACAACCCTGTTACAATTAATAAACTCAGGGGCGTTAAGGTACTTTACCAATAGAAAATTAATAAAATGTATAGGTGAGTACGACCAGATTCTCCAAAAAGTTGAAAGTTCGGGAACCTCTGCCCAAACTATTTTAATGGAAGCAAGAAGTCTTCAATTTAAAATTTTTGATTTTAAGTTTAAGAATATGTACAGCCAGGGACAAGCTTTAAATAGCATCAGCCCCGACTCAATTCTATTAATTAAAAAAATTGAATACCCTTTAATAACCTATGATCCCGCATTGCTATCAGAGTTTACAAGTTGGCTTAATATGCGTAGAGCAAATCTTAATTTTGCTATGAACGTACGACTAATAGATGCACAAAATAAATCAAGAGAGTTAATAGCCCTTCTTAAAAAGGAATACCACCTGGAGTGAAAGGATTGAGTCGGCAGTCATTAGTTAGGAGTCGGGAGCCAATACCCGGTAGCTATTAGCTGTGTCCGAAGGACTCTCCAAAGGAGTACTTTGTACCTTTGGAGAGCAAAAAACTATAAATTACAAACCAAAAACTACAAATTTATTTATGGAAGTTCATGCACATAGTCACACACCGAGAAAAAAATGGTCCCATTATTTCTGGGAGTTTTTTATGCTGTTCCTTGCCGTATTCTGCGGCTTCCTGGCAGAATATCAACTGGAGCATAAAATTGAAAGAGACCGGGAGAAACAATATATGAAATCATTGTTGAGTAATCTTAAAGCAGATACCATGCAATTGAACCAGCGAATGCAGTTTCGCAAAGACAAAATGGCTTATTTCGATACACTCATGCTGCTGCTGAAAAGTCCTGACCTCAACAAAAAAACTGCTGCTATTTACCTGAATGGTTTCTGGGCACCGATCGGCGCCAGGTTTTTGCCCAATGATGGTGTATTAGCGCAACTAAAAAATGCAGGTGGATTGCGCTTAATACATAAGCAGGTGGTTGTAGACAGCCTGTTGAATTATGATACAGAAACAAAGTATATGGTTGATTTTGAAAACTGGGAACGGGACCGGTTTATTGATGTGTCTGCCTATGAAAAAGTATTAGACGCTTCGGTATTTGAACAAAATCTTCAATACAAATATCCGCAGGGAATTTTTATCTTTCGGACACCTGCCGGCAACCCTCCCTTGTTATCGTATAAAAAAGAAGATCTTGATCAGTTTTATAATCGTATTCAACTTCAGAAAAGATTAAATGCTGTGATAATGAATGGATTTTTTAAACTACAGGTAAAAGCAGGAAGTTTAATTTCACTGATAGAAGAAGAATATCATCTGGATTGAGAGTCGTGAGTCGTGAGTTATGAGTCGTGAGTCGGAACCCGATAGCAATTTCCGGATGACTCCTTCGGAGGTATGAGAAAAGCTGCGAGCTGTTAGCTTTGAGTTGAATCCCTAAATGTTACTACTCAAAATTAACATTGAAGTATATGCTTATACCTTTTATACTTCATAGGTAGTTCAATAAAATTAATGAATCATTTTTCTTTTACCACATAAGAACATAGAAAACAATAGGCTGACACATAGGTTCTTCTATGTGTGTTTCTTATGTATTCTATGGCCTATTGTGGTTCAATAATTGGGCCTATTTATGAACTATAATTGGTATTACTTACTGCTAGAAAAAATACGTGACGGTTAACTATTTACATAGTGCATAGTTTGGAAGGCTGGAACAAACCATTTCCCTGTGCTATATTTACTTTTATAAGTTCTTCTTAAATCTCCGTTTAATTTACTCCGCCCTTTCTTGTTGGTGCTACCTGTGCTGGCCATTTGCCCGGTTCACCGGTGCGGGAGTTTGCCGGTAATACAATTCTCTCACGGGAAGCAGTAGCCGGATCTTCACAAGCCATATAAACCATGATGGCCGTTAGTATCGCATTGTTTCTTACATCATCAAAAACAACCTTATCGTAGGTATCCCTGTTGGTATGCCAGGTATAACTAAAGTACAACCAGCTATTAGACCCTAAACCAAAAGCGGGTACACCAGCTGCCACAAAGGATGCATTATCCGATCCTCCTCCTGCCGGAGAACCAGGAAATCTTGTTTCTAATGCCTGCTTATAATTTGCCGGTACTTTAGATAACCATCGGCTTAAATAATCGTAGGAGTGTAAAAATCCACCGCCGCCAACATTTACCACCCGCCCGGTACCGTTATCCTGGTTAAATAATACCTGCATATTTTTTATGATGTCCGGATGATCTTCTACAAAGGCTCTTGAACCATTTAATCCCTGTTCCTCACTTCCCCAATGCCCCACCAGGATGGTACGTTTTGGGTTAGGA
>JANMLJ010000628.1:0-12416 GCA_031372465.1 Chitinophagaceae bacterium
CTGGGCTGCATGCGTTCCTTATCTTTTAAAATTAAATCACCCAGTCCTATAATGGATGGATCTTCAGCAATTTTATCTTGAATAATTCTTTCAGTAATTTCAGGATGTTCTCTAAGACTGATTTGTTCTGGTTTAAACAACTTATTCATACTAGTAAAATTTGTATAGTTGCAATCACTTATTTATCCAGGCTAAACAAAAATAAAATTTTCTACAAATTCTTAATCTCCCCAATCAGATCCTGCAACACTTTTTTAGCATCGCCAAATAGCATGGAAGTTTTCGGCTGAAAGAAAAGATCATTCTCAATACCTGCATACCCTGGCTTCATACTTCTTTTATTTACTATAACATGTTTTGCCAACTCCACATCCAATATCGGCATTCCATATATCGGTGATGCAGGATCCGTTTTAGCGGCAGGATTCACTACATCATTGGCTCCAAGTATCAACACTACATCTGTGGTAGAAAATTCTTCGTTGGCCTGTTCCATTTCTAATAACTTTTCATACGGCACATCAGCTTCGGCGAGTAATACATTCATATGTCCTGGCATTCTTCCCGCTACCGGATGTATAGCATATCTTACATCAACGCCTTTACTTTCCAATAATTTTTCTAACTCATGGCATACGTGCTGCGCCTGGGCTACCGCTAACCCATAACCGGGAACGATAAATACTTTATGTGCATAACTCATCACTACGGCTGTATCACTCAGCGAAATTTCTTTATACGCACCCTGTTGTTTATTCCCTGCCGGTCCAGCTTTGGCACCTGCTCCAAATGAACCGATCAATACATTGGCTAATGAACGGTTCATGGCTTTACACATCAGAATAGTTAGTAATGTACCTGCTGCGCCAACAAGTATACCACCCGTAAGCATAGCTTTGTTATCGTAAAGAAAACCACCACAGGCAGCCGCCACACCTGTAAAAGAATTCAATATAGAAATAACGACCGGCATATCGGCACCACCTATCGGGAGCACAAAAAGTATTCCATACACAAAAGCAAAAAATCCTATCAGCATAAAAGGAATAAACATATTGCCGATAGTTGACTGGTAAGCAATAACTGCAGCAGCCACCACTAATGCCAATACAAATAAATTTACAATATGCTGACCTTTAAAGGAGAAATCCTTAACACGTCCATTTAACTTACCCCACGCAATAATACTACCGGTATAAGAAACTGTTCCTATAATAGCACCGGCAACAATGGTAATATAATAACCAATGGGTACAATTTCTGCAAAAGGTGTAGAACCAGTACCTTCATGAGCACGGTAGATGTGATAAAATTCTGCTGCTGATATCAATGCTGCGCAAGCCCCTCCCATTCCATTAAATAAACTCACCATCTCCGGCATTGCCGTCATCTTTACTTTTTTAGCAGCCAGAGTTCCAATGATAGCACCGATAGCTATGCCACCGAATATCCATCCATAATTATGCAGTTTAGTTCCATTTTCCTCCCTATACAAAAAAATTGTTGCAATGATAGCCACGGTCATGCCTGCTGCTGCAACAAGATTTCCTTTTCTGGCCGAAACCGGATTGGATAACATTTTAAGACCAAGAATAAAAGTTACCGAAGCAATCAGGTAACAAAGTGTAAGTATATTTAATTCCATAAAAGCCCCCTAAGTCCCCCGTAAGGGAGATTTGTCACGCACAGCCCTGAAAGCAATGCGTGAACTGTTTTTTATATTATTGATTAAAGAACTATTACGTAACCAAAAAGAATCGTTGGTCTAAGTCTCCCGCCGTGGTATGGACAGGAGTGTTATTTCTTTTTCTTCTTAAACATCTCCAGCATTCTGTCAGTCACTACAAAACCACCCACCACATTCAACGTTCCTAAAACCACCGCAAGAAATCCAAGAATCAACGCCAGGTAATCATTACTCTCCGCCTTGCCCATAACGATAATAGCTCCTATAATCACCACCCCATGTATCGCATTAGCCCCGCTCATCAGCGGTGTATGTAATACACTCGGCACACGGCCAATCACTTCAATCCCTACAAATATCATGAGGATGACGATGTAGATTGTTTGCTGATTAATAGTTATCCAGTTCAATACTGATTCCATACGACTATTTTAAACGTTCATGAATTATTTCCCCATTATTTGCTATACAACTTCCTTTTACTAAATCATCATCCCAGTTCAGGCTAAGTTGTCCTTCTTTGGTAATGATAAGTTGCAAAAAATTCAACACATTTTTGCCATACATTTTACTGGCATCACCAGGCATGGTGGATTGCAGACTGGAGTTACCTATTATACTAACACCATTAAAATATACGGTCTCGTCATTTTTTGTAACAGGTGTATTACCTCCGGTAGCGGCGGCCAGGTCAACAATTACTGAACCGTTTCTCATTGCCTTTATCATATCTTCTGTAATTAGAATCGGGGCTTTTTTACCTGGTATCTGTGCTGTGGTAATTACAATATCTGCTTTGGCAATACTTTCAGCAATCTTTGCTTTTTGACGTTGCATAAAATCTTCTGATTGTTCCACTGCATAGCCTCCGGCCTTGCTGGCATCGGCAGCACCTTCCACTTCTACAAACTTAGCACCAAGACTCATTACTTCTTCTTTTACCGCGGGTCTTGTATCAAATACTTCAACCACCGCTCCCAATCTTCTGGCCGTTGCAATTGCTTGTAATCCTGCAACACCAGCTCCTAATATCAGCAATTTTGCAGGGGCTACAGTACCTGCTGCCGTCATAAACATGGGAAAGTATCTTCCATATAAATTTGCTGCAGTTAATACAGCTTTATACCCGGCTATATTGGCTTGTGAACTCAACACATCCATGGCCTGTGCCCTGGTAGTGCGGGGCAGCACATCCAGCGAAAAAACAGTGACACCAGCAGTCGCCCATTGCTTCATAATATCCACATTAAACAAAGGCTGATATACACCAATCAGGATAGCAGATTTAAGCTGACTTATATCGGAGTTTTCCAATAAATGAATACTTAAAATAATATCAGCAGTTGTAAAAATTTCCTGACGGTTCTTAATTTGAGCCCCTGCTTTTTCATAATCCGCATTACTGCAAAAAGCTTTTTCACCTGCACCTGATTCCAGGATCACAACAATTCCCTTTTTAGTGAGGGTTGCTACCGCTTCGGCCAGCAAAGAAACTCTTGTTTCATAGGTGGGTTCTTTTAAAACTCCAATGGTCATAATAAATGTGAATTATTGATAGAAAATTAAATTTTCTAAAGGCCGTGAAGGTATAGATTTTTTAGTGAGCAAAATAGCCGGAAATTGTCAGTTTTTGGGGCTTGCTGAATATATTTTTTGGCCTAAAAACGGATGCTGAAATGCTGTTTTTCGAGAAATTCCTGCCGAAAAAATACAATACCTATAAAGAAAAGATCAACGCTGCAACGGACAGAAGGGTGGCTTTTTATCGTTTCCCAGGCATTTTCCATCTCCCCGCTCCAATGAATATCATCGAAAACTAAAATTGATTCATTGGTTGTTTTTGATAACAAATCCCGGAAATACCTTTCGGTTGGTTCTTGCCGGTGATTTCCGTCAATAAATGCAAAGTTGACTGATGATAATCCCTGAATAACACCTTGTAATGTATCATCAAAATTCCCTTGCTCTATTGAGATATTATCTAATCCTAATTCGTTGAAATTCTGGCTGGCTTTCTGTGCAACAGCAGGCGAACCTTCCATTGTGATTAGTGTAGAACCAGGGTTTGCCAATGACAAATAGGAAGTTGTGATGCCCAGTGATGTTCCCAACTCAAGTATTGTTTTTGGTTGATATTGTTTGACTATTCTGAACAATAACTGTCCGAACTTTTTGGGCTTAGCTGAGCTCTTTGTAATAGCAGAAATAGTTCTCTTATTTATTTTACTATATGTTGAACCGGCTCCAAAATCTTTAATAGTAAGTTCTGTTTTATCTTTTAATAATTTTTTGCGCAATAATTCTACAGTAGCATATTCAGTATAGGAAAGATTGCAATTCAGCACCTGCGAAATAAACTGAAAGATAAAAGGGGAATGCGTTCCATGACCTTTGCCGTTGGAAGAGCGAAAATAATAGTTAAGAAACTTTCCGGCTAATTGCCATCTGGAATACATAAATCAAAAATAGGAAAAGCAATCTAGTAATGATGAATCATGAATTATTGAACCGTTCAATCCAATCAAACCCGTTCCCATAACTGGAAAGAATAGTTAAAAATATTTTTTTCATCAGCTTCATGAATTTGCTGGCTTACCAGGTGCCAATCCCCTGGATGTAATGAAGGGAAAAAAGTATCAGCTTCCGGCGCTGCTTCCACCCTTGTCAAATATATTCGGGTAGCTTTATCAAATAACGTTTTATAAATCTCTCCGCCACCTATCACCATTACTTCTTTGGCATCGGTAGCCTTGGCTACAAACAAAGCATCTTCTATTTTTTTTACTACAACTGTTCCTTCTGCCTGCCACCCCGGTTGGCGGGAAATTACAATATTTTTTCTCCCGGGTAATACTTTCCCTAACGACTCAAATGTTTTCCTACCCATTATTACCGGCATTCCCCAGGTCACATTTTTAAAATGCTTCATATCGTTTGGCAAATGCCAGGGCATTTTACCCTCTTTTCCGATAGCGTTGTTAGTTGCTGCTGCAACGACGAGTGAGATTGTCATATACCCCTGCTTTTATTCCTACAATTTAAATTTTCCGATTCCCTAAAGGGTGAATGTAAAAGTATGTTTTGGTAAAAGTAATTTATAATGTAATAGACTATAAAAGTAAATGCGCTTATTTCTATCAACCAATTTATTTAGACAAGTGAAAAATAATTCTAAGTTCCCTTTTGGAACATCCCGATGATTTCGGGAAGGGTCAGTGTTTTCTCTATACAGCCACCGGTGCTTTTATCGCCGGGTGATATTCATAATTTTCCAACGTAAAGTCCTCATACCTAAAATTGAAAATATCTTTTATCAAAGGATTGATTTTCATTGCAGGCAATGGAAAAGGTTTTCTGCTTAATTGCAGGTCTACCTGTTCTTTATGATTATTGTAAATATGTACGTCCCCAAAAGTATGAACAAAATCACCAGGCTCTAAATCACAAACCTGTGCAATCATCATAGTGAGCAATGCATACGATGCAATATTAAATGGTACACCCAAAAAAACATCTGCTGATCGTTGATAAAGTTGACAACTTAATGATCTGCGTTCATTTCCATCCGCAGCATCAACCGGCGCAGTATAAAACTGAAACATATTATGACAGGGCATCAACGCCATCTCCGGTAAATCAGTCACATTCCAGGCACTCACAATCAAACGTCGGCTATCCGGATTCTTTTTTATTTGTTCAATCAATTCAGCGATCTGGTCTACAGCCTTCCCATCCTTCCCCTCCCAGTTTCGCCATTGCTTTCCATATACAGGCCCAAGTTCTCCGGTAGGAGAAGCCCATTCATCCCATATTTTAACGCCATGTTCTTGTAAGTATGCGATATTGGTTTCCCCTTTTAAGAACCAGAGTAATTCGTGTATAATGCTTTTCAGGTGTACTTTCTTGGTAGTAACTAATGGAAATCCCTTCTTCAGATCAAACCGCATCTGGTAACCAAAACAACTTTGTGTACCAGTACCGGTACGATCAGTTTTATGTACACCATTTTGCAGAATATGCTGAAGTAATGAATGGTATTGTTGCATGGCTGCAAGTTAAGGAAAGGTGAGTGGTGAATAGTGAATGGTGAATGGGTGTGGGGAAACTGTGGATTTAAATAAATTTACTTCCTTCTTCTCTCCTGTTCTTTTTTTATCAGCCCCAATTCCCTTCCTGTTTGCCCTTTTACTGATGTGTTTTCCTGGGCCCTGCGCATGAGGTAAGACAAAACATCTTTGATGGGCCCGAAGGGCAGGTATTTACTTACATAACCACCTGCATGAGCAAGATTAAAGGTGATATTATCACTCATCCCATACAACTGGCTGGAATGTACATGCGGGTGATTTAGTGGAAGCCCTTTCTGCTGCAATAATTGAGTAGCTAAAAGATTGCTGTATTCATTATGTGAGGCAACCATAAGCGCTACTTTTTCAATATGATCGATACAAAATTTTACCGCTTCATTATAATCATTATCGGTACTTTGTTTGTCAGCCTGAATAGGAGAAGGATAGCCCATCTCAGTAGCTCTTTTCCTTTCTTTTTCCATATAAGCACCTCTTACCAGCTTTGCCCCAAGTATAAATTTTCGCTCAACTGCAGCTTCATAAGAATCTTTTAAGAATTGAAGTCTATCATGCCGGTAATGTTGTAAAGTATTATAAACAACAGCTCTTTCTTTATTAAATGTGTCCATCATCAGAATGGTCAAGGCATCTACCGGATCCTGGATCCATGTTTCTTCTGCATCAATTAATACTCCCACTTTCTTTCCTGCACCCGCTTCACAAACCCGCATTACCCGGTGCCGGACCCGATGCCATTCTTCTTTCTCTTCCGGTGATAATTCATCTACAGCTTTTATATATCTTTTCATCAGGCTTCCCTGACCCCGGTGCATCGCAGTATCTAATTTTTCCAGCAAAGCAAACCTGGCAAAACCAGTCACTTTTACACTCATAAATGGAATATTTGGCTGAGTGGAAGCATAATTAATTACCCGGATAAACTCTTCACAGGCATGATCGAAATTTTCCTCCCCCTCTTTACCCTCTACCCCATAATCCAATATTACCTGCACATTAAACTCACCCAGTTTTTTTGCCACCACGGCTGTTTCTTCCAATGTTTCCCCTCCAACAAATTGGGCGAAAATGGTATTTCGGATAATACCTTTTACAGGAAGACCTGCATTAACTGACCAGGGTGCAAGGCGGGTGCCGATCTTTACCAGCGATGGTTTGCCCATCAGGGAAAAAAGGAAACTTGCTTTCTTTAATTGCTTATCCGTTTTATAGGCAAAAGCAAATTCAGTATTATCAAAGGAGATGGCAGGCAAAGGAGTACTCATACAACAATAATAAAGTAGCCACAAAAATAGTTGAAACTATATGAATGTAAGAATGAGTTATATCAGATAGTCCGGTTAGTAAATAGATGAAATTTCATCCCCCTTCCTTCCCTCAAATATAGAAGGCCTGAAGAGCTTTGTCACTTACCTATCTTTGCAAAAAAATAAACAATGGAATCCAAAAGTGCAGCAGATAGTCTTACCATTATGACGGAGCTGGTATTGCCAAATGACACGAATACATTTGGCAACCTGATGGGGGGCCGGTTGATGTACTGGATGGATATTGGAGCAGCATTGGCTGCCATGAAACATTGCGCTGCGCCGGTAGTAACAGCATCCGTAGACAATATATCCTTTGAAGCACCGATAAAATTGGGAAATGTTGTACATATTGAAGCAAAAGTATCAAGAGCTTTTAATTCTTCGATGGAAGTTCATTTAAGTGTTTGGGGAGAAGATGCCATTCAACAGTACAGGTATAAAAGTAATGAAGCCTACTACACATTTGTAGCGCTTGACCCTAACGGTAAGCCAAGGGCAGTTCCTGAATTGATTCCTGAAACAGCGGGAGAAAAAAAGCTTTTTGATAGTGCATTAAGAAGAAGGCAGTTGCGATTAATTCTTGGTGGAAAGATGAAACCCGATGATGCAGCTGAGTTAAAAGCACTGTTTGTAAAAGATTAGTTCTTTTATCATTTATCCGATGTCTGCCAATGATGTTTTCCCATAAGCATAAATTTCTTACTTTGTTCGATAGCATCCATTATTTGACTCATTATATTTTCAGCCGGTGCATCATAATCAATTGTCATCGGTTCTTTAAAAGTTATGGAAAGCAATGACCCCTTTTTCTTAAATTTCAACCCCTTTTTATTAAACGCTCTCCAGTAACCGCTTATCACCACGGGAATTACAATTGGCCGCATTTGTTTAATGATCACTGCTGTCCCCTTTCTGCCTGGTGCAAAAGGCTTGGTAGTTCCCTGGGGAAAAGTAATGACCCAGTTATTCTCCAAAGCTTTTAATATTTTCCTTGTATCAGAAGGGTCCAATCCACGTCTTACTTCTTTTCCTTCAGCCCGCCAGGTTCTTTTAACGGTGAGTCCGCCAGCCAATAAAAATAAACGGCTGATAAAACTACCTTTCATTGTTTCTTCAGCTGCCACATAATTTACCCGGCTAAATGGGTTTAATAAATAATAAGGAATACCAAGACGATTCATCTTGCCCCATTTTACTGCACAAAATATATGCAGGAAGGTAATTACATCTGCAAAATAAGTCTGGTGGTTGCTGACGAATAGCACTCCCTTATGAGGAAGATGTTTTAGATGTTCGGTACCAGAAATTTTAAGTTTGTTAACGATAGCCAGACCAGGATAAGAAAATAAGCCAACAAAGAAATAAACAATTTTCCTTACCGGATGAAAATTCCTTAATCGTTCGCCAATGGAAGTCATTCAAAATTATTTACAAGCAATTATATCTCAATATAAGGAAATGTATACGAAGTAAATAAAATTAGCTGTTGTATCGTATTATTGGCAAAACTGTAATAGGGCTACAATTGTAAAAAAATTGGAATAATAAAAATGAATGCTTAAAAATTCCTGATTAAAAATAATGTTCCTATCAAATAACAGGATAACAGGAAGTGTAAGAATCAAACTAACCGATAAATCATTTTGAAATTTTCTGACTAAACACCTGGTTATTATTAGAATCTGTGATTCGAATAAAGTAGTAGCCGGAAGGCAATAATTCAAGGCCATTTAGGGTAAGCTGGTTTAGGCCACGACTTACATTATAAATATTCTTCTTAACTATATGGCCCATACCGTTTATAACATTAATATTCAATATTGCATTGGCACCCGAGTTATAAGTAACATTAGCAAAGTCATTTACCGGATTTGGCCATACCCTGATACCGGCTGTTTTACTTATCCTTAAAAGCGCAATATTTGAATATGCAAATCGCTGAATGTTATCCTCCGCTTTAATCCGGTAATAAACGATGTTGTTTATTTGCTGACTTTGAATATCAGTAAGAAAAAAATATTGTGTGGGAGTATTCACCTGCCCTGATACAACCATTCTACCTATATCAGTAAAAATATTTCCATCCAGGCTTTGCTGAATAACAAACTGCTTTGTATTCATCTCATTTTCAGCAATCCACTTTAGTGTAACTTTATTATCCCGGAGTGTAGCAGTAAGATCAAGGGTGTGTAATGGAAGTGTGCCAGTAAATGAATTGATAAAGCCGGCATCGATATCATTATTTATTTGGCCTGGCTGAAGTGTAAAAAAACCGGTTTTTCCAGTTATTTCATCGGCATCACTGTTAACGTCATTACCTGCTATTGCAGCTGACTTTTTTGAAAACCTAAAACCGGTAGGAAGTTTAAAAAACACCTGGTATACTTTTCCCGAAAAATCAGTGTCTAATCCGTTAAATATATAATTTCCAGTAAAATCGGTTAGCGTATTTGTAAGAAATAAACCATTCGCATCATATAATGCAACAACAACTCCACTTAACCCAGGTTCTCCAATATCCTGAATACCATCTCCGTCTATGTCAAACCAAACAAAATTTCCAATGGATCCGGTTGAGTATTTTTTTGTGATTCTTTCTTTGGAAAAGTCTGCATGTGAGGCTTTACTGATCTGGATCATCAGTATAAGTAATATAATACTGCGGAAAGCAGTAAACTTAGTATAAGTAGTATTTTCCATCAATATAGGCTTTTCATAGTTTCTTTAAAGGATACAATCTGAATGTACACATATCAGATTGTTCAATAAAAGGTCCAACATAGCTTGATCAGCTTTTCAGGAGTCTATATTAAAGGAAATTCTGTGGAAGAGGGTCCGGATAGCTGAATTCTACTTTAAAAGTAAACCTTAAATTTTGAAATTCAAATAGCCCATAGTACTTATACTGAAAAATTCAGTACCTATATGATAATTATTCTTTAAAATACTGTAATTCACCTCAGTAATTTTCCCTTTCTACAAAAAAACCTCCCTTTCGGGAGGTCTGAATCAGCTGTAAACCATTGAGCATGAAATCAGCTGAAGGCTTTTCTTAAAATTTATTTTTTGAGCTCCATTGATAAGGATAGACTCCTCATATTATCCTTACTTATAATGGGTCATTTTTTGCTGGTAATTTAAATTCCTTTAAGCTTTAAAACCCGTTTTAGATTTCTATGAATTCGTTTTTTTAAAATTTGTACTCAAAAAATAACAAATTAAATAAGCTTTTGATGTGATATTCTTGATTATTCAAACACCTGCATTTTACTATGGTGAAAAGAAAAATCTACATCAATGTTATTGAATAACTCCTGCTGCTGAAACACTGTTTTAACAACAGGAGTTATTATTCTAAATAGTTTAAACAAATCAGTCAATTAGTCGATAAGAACTTTAATATTCTCAGTTCCCGTGTTGCTTACCAATTTTAAATGGTAAATACCTGCTGCAAACTTGCTAACATCAAGCTGGTTGGTGCCATTTTGTAAGTTTTTATTCAGCATCACCTGGCCAGCCGTATTGATTAACGAAGCCATCGTACCCCGGGCATCTACACCGGTAATATTTACATTAATAAAATCGCGGGCTGGGTTAGGGAAAACGGATACAGTTGCTTTACCACAACGTAAATCAAGCATAATAACATTGCTGTATTCATATTTTCCATCCAGGTCAACCATTTTAAGACGGTAATAAGCTTTTCCCTGGCCAGGGTTATGTGTTGTAGAATAAGTATAATTATCACCCTGCTTATTAACAGTAGATACCAAATCAAACCTTATTCCATCTTTACTGTACTCTACCTCGTATCTGCTGAATTTACCTTCCGTAATAGATTTCCAATTGATGACAGTGGAGCAATTAGTAATTACGCCGTTATAGTAAGCCAATTTAACAGGTGTTACAATAGGCGTTGATCCATATGTATATGATGAAACATTATCATCGCCTGAAGCATTACTTGCATTGGTATATGCAGGTGGTATTACATTTACGTTAAATCCATTTTGGGGATTCAATGGAATGGACGGCAAAGTGGCTACATAACCGATCAGGATTGTTCCAGCACCAAAACTAGGTATTGATTGAATTTGTGTTCCCTGATAGGATTTAGTTGCCGGATCATAGATCCAGCTAAACCGGTTGGCATATGTACCGGAGATGGCTGCTATCGGATCCTGACCAGTAGGCACACCATAGGATAAAGTAATAATTAATACCATTGGCTGGGCCAGGTTAGTTAATGCATCATTACCAGAATTTCCGACATTAAATTTAAGCGTACCAAACCCGTTGATCAATGGTGCCGGGTTTACCGTACCAGCCCAAACTGCCGGGTTATAGTTTTGTGCAATGCTGAGTTTACCAAAAAGGCAAATCAGTAGGGTTACAATTATCTTTTTCATTTTGCTCTTGATTTAAAATTAATTAATAAAATAATCCAGTACTTCAGCATCCTGGTTGTTAATATTTATAATCTCTCCTCCGCTTCCGGAATTAAGACTAGAAGTTAAGGTATATTTTCCTCTTGACTGCCCCGGTACAAATGTTGCCACAAAACCAAATGTTGAGAAGGTATTACCGGCAATCACCGAGCTTGTTCTGAATATGTGGTAGATCGGATCGGTTCCGTCATAGGTCCACACATTATTATTCACCGCGGTAAACCCAATAACAGTTGCAAATGGATTATAAACAAATGTCAACCTTTCATCTCTTGGTATCCTGATCATAATCGGTGAACCATTAGTCGGAACTCCCAGAAGTTCAGAAACTCTTATTGTTGCACTAAACACGGTAGTTCCATGCATGATATTTGGTACAACAGTAATGTTCGGTGTTAAATCTGGAACAGGTACTGTTGGCTTAACCAGTATATGCAAAGTAGCCGTAGCACAGGCAACAGGTACACCATTATCACAAGTTGTGTACGGGAAGTCAACCGGACCAGCAAAACCTGTTTCAGGAATAAACAGATAATTACCATCTGCAGCCAATATCAGGGTTCCTTTACCAGGAACGGTTGTGTTCTGTGTTGTAACCGTCTGGAAATTACCCTCCGGATCAGTATCATTCGTCTTTACATTACCGGTAGTTGTAGTATTAACTGCAGTTATTTTATAATCATCTGCTGCTGCCGTTGTATTAGGCACATTTAATGGCTTGATGGTTATGATCTGTTTGGCTGTAGCACATTTTGCAGGTACCTGGTTATCGCATACCTGGTAAGTAAGTGTATCAGTTCCGGTATAGCCAAGATTTGGTAAATATGTAATATCACCTGTTGCCGGATTAGGAATAGCTATTCCATGTAAAGGAGCAACAGTT
>JANMLJ010000649.1:0-1991 GCA_031372465.1 Chitinophagaceae bacterium
GGACCAATTCCGATTTTTAAAATATCAAATACTGAAATTGATTCGTAGGACAATTTGACTGATTTAATCCAAAAATACTGATTCGCTGATTTATCAAAAGAAAATCTGCGGGTAAACAAAAGAGGCTGTTAAAAGCAATAAAAACTAAACACAAAGTGCGCAAAATAAAAAAGGCAAAGTGCACAAAGCATTACTATTGAATTGTTTGATCTTTGTGGCACTTTGCGAATCCTTAGAGTTCTTTGTGGTTAAAACTACTTTGGAGACAGCCTCATTAAAAAACCCCGGATGTTTTGTCCGGGGTAAAGCAGAAGCAGATAGTCTTAGCTATTATAAAATGTCCACTAACTGGACTTCGAAAAAAAGAATTGAATTGCCCGGAATCCCAGAATTACCTGTACATCCATAAGCCAGTGAAGAAGGAATGACCATTTTTATAACACCCCCTTTTTGAATCAACTGTAATCCGATCTGGAAACCTGGGATAGTACCTCCAACAGTAAAAGTAGCAGGAGTTCCTGTTTGTGAGTCAAAGACAGTTCCATCGAGCAACTTTCCGGTATATCTAACGGATACTTTTGAAGAAACTGAAGGTGTAGGACCGCTACCGGGTGTGGTAACCTGGTAATAAACCCCACTGCTATGAGTTACGCCGGTAATACTATTGGAAGCAGCATAAGCAGCAATAGCAGCTTGTTCGCTTTGGACGGTTTTATTCTGGCAACTATTGTCTTTTAAACAACCGGTACCGCTAAATAATAATGAAAAGAGAGAAAAAATCGAAATTGTACGCTTCATAATAGTCATTTTGTGTGGAATCAATGTAAAAGACCTCTCAGGAGGGCTTTATGCTGCAAATAAAAGGAAAAATTATTGTTTATTTTTTTTATCCTGTAGTTCTTTATAATGCTGTTCATCCATTTCCCAGCGGTGACGGGCAGAAAAGATGACGACAAAAATGATTATCAGTATTATTGCAATAAGTACTACAAAAAGCCGTTCTGCGTTATATTTCAGAAAAGAACCAGCTGAGTTCCAACCAGTATATACATTTACAAGTATGGCACCTCCTAAAGCGACTCCTAATGGCAACCCAATTGATAATTGCCGCCAATATTTTTTTTTACGCAACCTGTTCTGTTCCCAGTACTCCATAAAGCCTTTATCTTCGTTTGAAAGCATAATTGCTGCAAAGGTAAAACCCAATCACCATTCTTCCTTGCAGCAATTGAATAATATAATTATTTTACATTTATTAACCCTTACGTTTTGAAATTAGCTCCCTTATTTGCACAATATCTTTATAAATATAAACGGTTGGATCTACCCGGTTTGGGTACTTTTTTACTCGACCAGTCATTCATCATCGAAGAGGAAAAAAATGGTCCGGAAAAGCCCATCAACCTGGAGGGAGTTAGCTTTCAGAACAACACGTCGATCAAAGAGGTTCCTGAACTAATTGGATTTATTATTTCGCAAACCGGTAAAATAAAAGTTTTGGCAATAGCCGATCTCGAATCCTATCTTGAACAGGCCAAGCAGTTTTTAAATATTGGCAAACCGTTTATTATTGAAGGAATTGGAAGTCTCGAAAAACTAAGATCCGGTGAATATATTTTTAAGGCTGGGAAAGTACTGCAGGAAGCAGGAAAAGATTCTTCCATAAAGGAAAGTGAAGGAAAAATATCAGCTAAAGAACCATTATCAGGGTTTAAAAGCGTTTTCCTTACACCTGTTAAAAAATTCAATTGGAAAAAACCCATTGCCATTGTATTAATACTGGTGGGTGTTACTTTTGCCATTTGGGGCGGATATATTGTTTACAAAAGAGCCACCACAAAAAACAGCAAAATAATTAATAAAGAGAAAATAGAAAGTCCTGCTATACAAAAACAAACTACTACAACAAATGAATCAACCCGGAATTATAAATTTGTAATTGAAACTTCCGCCAAAGAAAGGGCGCTAAACCGTTTTCAACGTTTAAGAGG
>JANMLJ010000704.1:0-5839 GCA_031372465.1 Chitinophagaceae bacterium
CCTGCCAACGCAGCAGAAGAAGTACAACCTGCCGGTGCTGGTGTAGTTGCGGTTACCACATAGCTTCCTTGTCTGTCAACATTTGCGGTAAAGGTATTACCCGTAACACCAGCCAACGTTACACCATTTAACTGCCATACAAAATTTGGTGTTTGCGGGTTGCTAACTGCGGTTATTAATGTTGTTTGGCCTGGGGCCAATGACAGATCAGATGCTGATAAAGTAACAACTGGCAAAGGATTTACCGTTAGCGTTGCTGATCCAGAATTAGTAGCACCTACGCATGGTGCTGCTGTAATGGCTGCACGATACCGATTATTGTTCATGGTTGACGTTACTCCTGACAGGGTAAGAGTAGAAGCGGTAGCTCCCGCAATATTTGTCCAGGTTACTCCTGCATCAGTACTTACCTGCCACTGATAAGTGAATGGACCACCACCTCCGGCACTTACTGAGAAGCTGGCATTGTTTCCAACACAAGCGGCAGTATTAACAGGATTTACCACGGCAGTTACCGGATTGATAACTGTTACCGGAATGGTAGTTGGACCACTGGTACATGGTGTAGATGTATTGTACACTACAGAATAACTGGCACTGGCTGTTGGTTTCACATAAATAGAATTGGCGAGTGAACCCGCCACATAAGGCACAGCAGCAAGAGCATCTGTAAACATGGTGTTTGGTGCTGTTGCAGTCCATACACCCTGGGCTGGTGGAGCCACATATACGATATTTATTGACCATGAGGTAAGTGTTCCAACATCACCACCGCCAAAGTCACCTATTGCTATTCTCCAGTTACCATTCAATTGTGATGTTAGGCCTGACCATAAAGCAGTATTCTGTATAAATCCGGTAGGACCATACCCAGCTCTTGCTTCCGCTCCAAATGTGCCGGTTCGGGGAGCTGCTGCTCCACTTATTGGATTTACAGAAGTTGAGCTGATTACTGTATTGGTAAAGTTTGCAGTACCGTTTCCACCAGTACCACCATTCAACCCACCTACAAGGTTTAAACTACCACCGTTTGGTGCTACCAGGTTTATATCAACATCTCCAACCCATGTATGGGTCATTGTGAACGTAACACTAATATTAGTAACAACCGCACCTGAAGGAACATTTGAAATTGGTATAGTGCTCAATGCAGCAACACCGGTTCCATCAGGAACAACTAATGGTAAATTACTTGCTGATCCATAGATTGGCGTTGAGGTAGGGTTGGTTAATGTTAATTGCTGAATTGAACCGTTACATATTGAAGATGCGGTTGGAGAAACCGTTGCAACCAGTGGTGTAACTGTCAATGTTGCCGGTGTTGAAAAATCAACAGAAGTACATGGACCCACCATCACTGCACGGAATTGGTATCCGTCCATAGTACCCGGGGCGTTGAGTAAAGTCAAAGTAGTTGTTGTAGCTCCGGAGAACACACCACCATTGCTTACCGTTGTCCATGGTGAAGCTGCTGTTAATCTTTGCTGCCACTGGTAGGTTAATGCTGACCCCGTTGTGGTTACACTGAAGCTTGCATTACCAGAACATTGAATACTTGCACTGGATGGCTGAGAGGTAAACACTCCCTGTACACAAGGTTGAATATTAATATTATAATCTTCTGCTTCACCAAATGTACTGTTAGAGGCACCACAGGATTGTGCAGCTGTTGGAGCCGCATCATCACCGCCCCTAACTCTTAATCGTGTTGTTCCTATTGTAGCAGTTACTGGAACTGTCATATTAATTATAACAGTACCACCGGCGCCCCCATTTCCGGAAACACCTATGGCTTCACCGGCATCATCGAAATCACCATCCTGGTTCCAGTCTGCCCATATTCTTGCAAACTGATCTACATCCGGACCGAAACTTACACTTACAGGATAGACTGCACCATGAATCAACGTAGGTGCAGCAACAGCACTATAATAAGTATAAGGTGGTGTTGAACAGGCTGAGTTATTATTTAAAGTTGCTAACGTAACATTTGCAATAAAATCACCAAATGCCGAGCAACCGTCAGTATAGCTTGGCGTACAATAACAATTACTTGGTGCGTTCATTAATACCTGAACTGGTGTTGATGTTCCGGTATTAGCCCCGCAGCTTACATTGCTTCTGTAAAAAGTAGCAGCTGTTTGTGAAATAGATAAGGTAATACCCGTAGCACCAGGGATATTTGTATATGGACCACCAACTGCAGTAGCTCTTTGCCATTGATAAGTGATCCCAGCGCCAGGCGTACAATTTTGAAGAGATAAATTGAAATTAATTCCGGCGCATGCAGAAGCAGTTGATGCTATTGTATTACCAGGAACCGGGGTGCCGGCACATGGTGTTGCAGTATAATCAACAATAAAAGGCATATCCTGGGGGGCTCCGCTTCCGTCGTCTAAGACAGCTTGCCAAACGCCAGTATTTAATCTTTGTTGTGCATTATTACCTGGTTGAGTAGTAGTGCCTATGACAGTACTGAGTGGGCAGAAATTTGCAGCAGGCCCACCAACAGAATACTCGATCCAGTAATTACCCGGATTTAAAACAAGCGCAGGAATTGCTGCTTCAATTTTCCAGATTTGCCGGGTAGTAGCAGAAGCCCCGGAGAAAACCCTGTACATGGATGCCGTGGAAGAAGCAATAAAGCGGTTGGTAGTCCGGTCTCCGAATATCGGTGCCGGGTTTGTATTGGGATTGGTATTATAAATAGCAATTCGAATATCAGTAAAAGGAGAAACAGCTCCTGCAAATCCGGTAGAATACGCAAAAACCGTAACTTTATTAACTGTCCAGGTACCGCAACCAATGGTGAAATTATCAGCCAAAGAAAAACCTCCAGCGCTATTTGCACTGGCTCCAGCAGTAGTATTTCCAGCCTGCACTTCACTCCAGGTAAATCCTGCAGGGGCAGCTACACCTGCGCTGTTTGGAGAACCAGTGCTGAGGTTACCATTTATAAATTGCTGTGCATTTATTTTGCCTGCAAAGAGCCAACATAAAATGAAGAGCATCGGCATTGGTCGTAAAAAAGATCCGATTTTCTTAAGCGTAAAATTTGGTTGCATAATGAACGTTTTAATTAATCAAAAAAAACAGTTTATATCAATAACAGGCGATTTGCCTGTCTGTGTAATCAAAAAAAATAAATAAGGGGAATGTAAAATTTTATCATACTTATTACAATTAAAAACAAAAACGAATTGCCCGACTAAATGGTTGCCGGTCAATCTATCTGACTACCACTTATCCACTTCTTCTGTACTCGTGTCAGGAGCTATTTTTACTTCTGCAACAGGAGCAATTTCTTCAGTTTTTTCTGCGACAACAGCAGCTATCGATTCTACTTCTGTTACAGTTGTCTTTTCAGCATTATTGCTTTCCCCATCTCCGTTATATGGATTCATTTCATCAGGATTCTCCTCATGATTGAATGCATCAAAATCAAAATCAGGCATCAGGTCTGTTTTCACATAATCTACTGCTTCACCCAATGCTTTTACGAATTTGTTGAAATCTTCTTTGTATAAAAAGATCTTATGACGATCGTAGCCATTGTCATCAAACCGCTTCCGGCTTTCAGTAATAGTGAGGTAATAATCGTTGCCACGGGTTGCTCTTACATCAAAGAAGTAGGTTCTTCTTTTTCCGGCACGGATGCGTTTACTGTAAATAGTCTCTATTTTCTTGTCATTATTCTCGTACGCCACAATTAGTTGATTTTTGCAGTTAAAAAATTGTTTGGTTTTGGATACTACAAATATAGAGATGTTTTTGGAACGACCAAGCGGAGTGTAGAGTCCTTAGTCGAAAGTAACAAGTCGGGGGCAGAAATGCCGTTTTTTCTGAATTGATTGAACCTTAAATCGCTGACTCCAAATTTATGAAGCCGGGCTGTTTTCCTGCTCCTGTTGCTTCGTATATAGCCTGGTATAGTAGCCATTTTGCGCTAACAATTGCTGATGTGTTCCCTGTTCCACAATAACTCCATCTTCCAGCACCACTATTTTATCAAAGTTAAAAAGGGAAAAGATCCGGTGAGTAATGATAATCGCTGTTTTATCTTTCATATACTCGTACAGGTTGCCGATAATTTCTTTCTCCGTCCTTGCATCCACAGCGCTCAGGCAATCATCAAATATAACAAGCCCCGGGTTCTTGATCAGGGCTCTGGCAATTGAAATCCGCTGCTTTTGCCCCCCGCTTAAGGTTACACCCCTTTCGCCGACCATCGTATCATATTGTTGGGCAAATCCTGCAATTTCTTTATCAACACTAGCCTGCCTGGCTGCTTTTTCAGTTGCAACTCTATCCGTTTTTCCCAGGCCAAAGCCAATATTATTTTCTACCGTATCGCTAAACAAAAAAACATCCTGTGGCACATAGCTGATTTGTTCCCGCAGCCATTTAAAATCATGTTCCCGGATATTTTTCTCTTCCAGTTCAATTTTTCCACTGGTTACGTCATACATTCTGAGTAGCAGCTGTGCTATAGTTGATTTGCCACAGCCCGTTCTGCCAACAATAGCCACTTTCTCCCCTTCTCTTATTTGCAGGTTGAAATTTTTAAGCGCCCTGATGCCTGTGTGCGGATATGTAAAATCGACGTTTTCAAAATTAATATTCCCTCTTAATTTTATTTTTACCGGAGCAGCAACATTCTGAATAGTAGGCTCCGTTTCCAGGAACTCATTTATTCTTTTTTGCGAAGCAGCAGCCCGTTGTATCATACTGGCCGTTAATCCGATGGCACTTACAGGAAAAGTGAGCATATTTACATACATCACAAATTCGACAATGGTAGCCAGGTTTGTTTTTTCCGGATTTGCAATATGATGTAATCCGCCGATCATAACGGTGATCAACGTGCTTAAACCGATAAGAAATGTAATAGAGGGAAAGTAAATAGCTTCAACTTTGGCCAGTCCAATCGCATTTTTTTTATACGTTTCGCTGTTTTTGGTAAAGAATCCCAGCATCGCATTCTCCTGAACAAAAGACTTAATAACCCTGATTCCTGAAAATGATTCCTGTGCATTTGTCGTAAGATCAGAGAGTGAAGCCTGAATGCGCTCACTTTTTTTATTAATGGTGTTATTGACAAAATAAATGGTGATAGCAAGTATAGGGAGCGGTGCTAAAACATAGAGGGTAAGTTCAGCATCTCTTTTCAGCATAAAAAATACACCCAGTGAAATAATGGTTATAAGATTTGCCAGGTACATGATGGCTGGCCCGGTAAACATCCGGACACGGCTTACATCTTCCGCTATGCGGCTCATCAGATCACCGGTACTATGTGTTTTATAAAAGGCAGTATCCAGCTGCTGGTAATGGTTATAGATTTCATCTTTCTGGTCATATTCGATATGCCGGCTCATAACAATAATAGTCTGGCGCATTAGAAATAAGAAGAAACCCCGGAGTAATGCCAGTGTTAAAATAATAATACCACAAAGAGCCACCACTTTACCCCAGGCATAGCCCGAACCTTTTAACCAGCCGGCAATTTCATTTACCAGTGTGTCATATCTGGGAGGATTTGCTGGAGGGGTGTAACCGGGAAATAATTGTTGCACAAAATCGATGACAAAACCGGTGATCTGGGGAGAAAGGACGTTGAAATAATTGGACAGGAATACAAATACCACTCCCATTCCAAGTCGGATTCGGTATTTCCAGAAATATTTATGGAGAACTTTAAGTTGCTTCAAGAAGAGATATTTGCTGCGAAATTAGTTGATGCAATATTATTATTTGGAAGTTAAAGGATGGGAGGCTTATTTTGCACCCGGAGAGATGGCAGAGCGGTCGAATGCGGCGGTCTTGAAAACCGTTGAAG
>JANMLJ010000026.1:0-2744 GCA_031372465.1 Chitinophagaceae bacterium
GAATAATAGTCAGCTACTGGTAATGTTTCCTTCTTATAAACTTCCTGACGGTTACGCTGAATATTTTCATCCGCATCATCACTACGTCCGGATGTTTTTCCCCGTAAAACTAACCGCTTGATTAATTCATCTTCATTAACATTCAGTATCAGTACTTTGCCTATTTCAGTTCTTTTTAGATCTAGAAATTTGTCCAATGCTATCGCCTGCGCTACTGTACGGGGAAATCCATCAAATAAAAAGCCTTTTGCCTCTTTATGCTGGTCAAAATAAGAATCTACCATGCCAATAACCACTTCATCGGGCACTAATTGTCCCTTATCTATAAAGCTTTTAGCTTCAAGACCTAAGGGTGTTTTGTCTTTAATTTCCTGGCGAAGCAGGTTGCCGGTAGAAAGATGAACCAGTCCATATTTCGTAACTAATTTATCCGACTGAGTGCCTTTTCCACATCCGGGGGGACCAAACAATATCAAATTAAACATATACAGTTGCTAATCTTGGTGAGCAGACAAATATAATGTACCGGTCTTATATTATCCACTACAGGCCTAAGTTTTAGAAGAATTCAAAAAAGATATAGAAATTGTTAAGAAAAGTCTCCTGTAAGGCTCCTTACAATCCTGTCAAACCTTGTTATCGTAAATTTGTTACATACATTAAAGGTTTCAAAACAATACAACAATAACCAAATTAATAACAATGGATACCATCAAAAAAAACAATCCAGTTTATTCAACTACGGATACCAATAAAGTGGAATTGTCAGAAGAGGAATGGAAAAAAGCACTTCCATCAGATGTATTTTATGTAGCCCGGCAAAAGGGTACTGAAAGGCCCTGGACCAGTAAATTTATCAAAAAAAGTTCCACTGGAGAGACCGTAAATGAAATTGGCACTTACTATTGTGCAGCCTGTGGTAATCCCTTATTCAAAAGCGACACCATGTTTGAAAGTGGTTGTGGCTGGCCCAGTTTTTATGAACCTGTTACAAAGGGAAGTATCATTTATACTCCCGATAATGCGCATGGTATGCATCGAACGGAAGTACAATGTGGCCGTTGCAAATCGCACCTTGGCCATGTTTTTGATGATGGCCCGCCTCCAACAGGCCTCCGCTATTGCATTAACGGCGTTGTACTGGATTTTGAGAAAGCTATAGAAGCAGAAAAAAAATTTAATGCGCCTTCCTCAAATTCAACAGAAAGTGGTAGCTGAGGCTATAATAATTTCCTATAAAAAACTGCAAATTTGAGCTTCCAAATAGAAGTAGCTTGATTTGCATACCTTTTATTTAACCCATTAAGACCAAAGGAAGAAAACGGGAGAACCCTATTGTAGAGCTTTTGCCCTTAAATTGCTAAAATTTCCTCTCATCCAAAAGCTGGTATTTTATTTTTTCAAGCAACATCATTCAGATAAATTTACGTTTCCAAAAGAATTGTATGCAAGTAATAAAAAAGGTCTTATTATTTCTACTGACAACAGCTGCTTTCATTCCTGCTGCTTTGTGTCAGATAGATGTGACACAGGTAATGCCGCTAGACCCAAAAGTAAAAATAGGCCGGTTGTCAAACGGACTTACTTATTATATCCGTCAAAACAGACTTCCCGAAAAAAGAGTGGAACTCCGGTTGGTGGTAAATGCCGGCTCTGTTTTAGAAGATGCAGATCAGCAGGGTCTTGCTCACTTTATGGAACATATGAATTTTAATGGCACCAAACGTTTTCCCAAAAACGAATTGGTAAGTTACCTGCAAAGTATCGGTGTAGAATTTGGTGCCGACCTGAATGCATATACCAGTTTTGATGAAACTGTTTACATTCTTCCTGTTCCAACAGATAAGCCTGGTTTGGTTGATAAAGGATTACAAATTCTCGAAGACTGGGCACATAATGCCTTACTTGATCCAATAGAAATTGAAAAAGAAAGAGGAGTGGTTATTGAAGAATGGCGGCTAAGCCGTGGCGCTGATGAAAGAATGATGAAACAGACGTTACCAGTTCAATACCGGGGATCGAAATATGCAGAAAGGCTGCCTATTGGAACTAAAGAAATCCTGGAGCATTTTTCGCCAGCTGCGCTGAAACGTTTTTATACAGATTGGTATCGCCCCGATTTGCAGGCTGTAATTGTAGTCGGAGATATTGATATCAATGATATGGAGCAAAAGATCAAACAAACATTTGGCAATATTCCTTCCGTCGCCTCACCCAGGAAAAAAGAAGTATTCAATGTTCCCGACCATTCAGAAACCTTAACGGTGGTAGCAAAGGATAAAGAGACCGCCTTTCCTTCCATAGAAATTTTATATAAAAAAGAACCTCAACCCGAAACGCTTATCGGTGATTATTGCCGATATATGAACCGGACACTTTTCACCGGGATGTTGAACAATCGATTCAGGGAAATGACCCTGAAGTCAAATCCCCCTTTTGTAGGTGCCGGATCATTTTATGGCAATAGCATTGCCAGGACCAAAGATGCATACCAGCTTTTTGCCAATACCAGTGATACCGGTATGTCCCGTTCGCTATATGCACTTATACAGGAGAATCGCCGGGTTTTATTATATGGATTTACTCCTTCTGAATTTGATTTGCAAAAAAAACAAATGCAGAGTTTTTATGACCGCATTTTTAATGAGCGGGAAAAAGAAGAATCGTATAAATATGCAGATGAGTATATCAATAATTTTTTAATCAATGAACCGATACCGGGAATTGAATGGGAATATGATTTT
>JANMLJ010000041.1:0-3211 GCA_031372465.1 Chitinophagaceae bacterium
GTAAACTATGTTGATATCAATGCAGGGTTTTTGTACAATGGAAGCACTAACGGGTATAATAATTTTTATTTGGGGGCTTCGATGTACCATATTAACCGGCCAAAAGAAAGTTTCCTGGGCGCTGATTTTCTACTAACACCAAGAGTAACATTACAGGCTGGTGGAAAAATTCCAATAGGTTCCTACCACAGTTTTAATATTAGTACCAATTATAGCTTTCAGGCTAATGCCAAAAATTTTGTGGCAGGAGGTACATTTTCTTATAATGTAAATAGTAATATCGAAAACCCGACCAATGTATTTTTAGGCGCATGGACAAGAATCAGCAGTATTTATAATGATGCCGTTATTCCTTATTTCGGACTTGAATTTAAATCCATCCATATTGGATATAGCTATGATATAAATGTTAGCCCGTTGAAATCCGCTTCTAATTCTGTAGGTGGCAATGAGATTTCTTTGATCTTCATAAAGAAACCATCTGATCCGAATACTAAAAAATTGAATTGCCCGAGATTCTGATCCCTTTTTTATTGTTCCTGAAATAATTGATAAGCAATACCAAATACTGATGTTGCATTTAGTTATTATTCTCATTGAGTATCTTTATCACTAAAACAAGCTGATGAAAAAATATATACTCCTGGTTATTTTTTTTCTATCCTTTACACTTTATGCAACAACGCAGGACTTCGGTTACAAAACAATTGATGTTGGTGCAGAATTTTTAACTTCTTCCAAAGGAAATACCACCTCCGTGCTTCTTGCTTATAACTTACCGGTTCATCATGCTTTTATACTTCGTGCCGGTTATAATAACAGTAACTGGAAAGAAAAAGGTAACCATGATAGTGAAAAAGGCAGCGGCCCCGGCGCTTCTTTAGGATACCGCTATTATTTTTTAGTCCGGCCACATGGTTTTTTTTTAGGCGTCAATGCACAAGCGTGGAGATTATCCATTGATTGGCAGGAAGGAACTACTACCGGCAAAACAAAAACATGGGCATTACAACCCACGGCTGAAATGGGTTATATGTTTCTAATCAATGATATGTTTTTTATCTCCCCAACTATCTCATCAGGAATACAAAGCAATTTTAAAACGGAAGGTCAGGAAGTGGGCGAAGGGTTTATTACCCGGTTTGGAATAAGTGCCGGCTGGAAATTTTAAACTGTTTTATAGTTTCATCAATACCGGTAAAAGGAACCAGCAAAAAAGTGTGATCAATACTACTGAAATAATATTCATCACAAATCCTGCCCTGGTCATCTGCCGTAGTTTGATATGACCACTTGCAAAAACTATAGCATTAGGTGGTGTACCCATTGGTAACATACCAGCACAACTGGCAGCCAGCGTCATCGGAATTCCAAGCAAGAGCGGATTCATCCCTATTGCATCCGCTAATGATGAAACTACCGGGGCAAAAACAATTACCTGCGCCACATTACTCATTACCTCGCTCAGAAAAAGTGAAACAGTAACAACCACTAAAACCAATATAAATCCATTTCCCGAAAATTGAGCCAACCATAAACCCAGTTGTTGCATCAGCCCGGCTTTCTCCAATGCTCCCGCCAAACAAATACCTCCTCCAAATAACAACAATATGCCCCAGGCCATTCTGCTGGTATCACTCCATTCTAATAAAGAACCAGTATCGTTAATCCCCTGAACCTCGCTGGTCTGGTTACCAGATGGACAAATGAATAATGCGACGGCACACATTACCGCAATAATCGTATCATCCAGCTTAAATAAATTCTGTGCATCATTAATAATTACTCTTGTTATCCATAACAAAGCAGTTGTGATAAAGATGAAAAGCACTCTTTTTTCTGCAACAGATAATGTCCCTAATTGCTGCAGCTCATTTCGAATCAGTTGCTTAGTACCATCATCTGATTTAATCCGGTTTGGAAAAAGCCATTTTACCATTACCCAATATAGACTCATCAATAATAAAATGGCCAATGGAGTACATATAAGCATCCAGTTTACAAAGTCAATAGTATAATTATATTTTTTCTGAATATACCCAACATAAGCCACATTGGGCGGTGTTCCGATAATGGTGGCTATACCACCGATATTGGAAGCATAAGCAATAGACAACATGATTGTCAGGGAGAAATTTCGCATATTTCCTTCATGCCGGTGATTTTCTTTCATTACATGAATTACTGATAAAGCAATAGGAAACATCATCATTGTTGTAGCGGTATTACTCAGCCACATACTTAATAAACCGGTAGCCAGGATAAAGCCCAGAACAATTCTGTCGCCGCTGGTTCCTGTAACCCGTACAATATTCAAAGCAATACGTTTATGCAAATTCCATTTTTCAATAGCCAGCCCCAACATAAAACCACCCATAAATAAAAAAATGATCGGGTTGGCATAAGGTGCCGCTGTTTGCTCCAATGTGGAAATATCAAGTAATGGAAAAAGAATCAAGGGCACCATGGCAACCACTGGCATAGGCAATGCCTCTGTTACCCACCAGGTAATCATTAATCCTGCAATGGCCAATACTTTGGCTGCAGCAGGAGATACGCCAAATGGATTGATAAAATACAGTAACAGCGCAACCGCTATTCCTGTAAATAGTGAAATGAATTTAAGTTGTTGTTTGGACAAGCCACCAGATTTGACCTGAAAATACAACCTATTTTGGTTTGCCACTTACAAATAAATTTCCTTTTATATAAAACCGGTAAGGCAACAATGCATCCTTGCCCGCATAATCAACACCTATCCGCGGAGATGCGGCAATTTCATTTTTTGCAAAAGAAAATCCATCATCAGCAATAAAAAGTTCTTTACTTACCAATGAATAGCCACTATTCAAGGTCGTTATTCCCAAAGCTTTGGATAATTTACCCGGTCCTTTTGTCAAAAGCTTATCCACCCTGTTTCCATCGGAGCTGGCTTTTCCAAACCTTTTTAACATACTTTCTTCCCCTTTTAAAGGTTCTACTGCACGGATAAGAATTGCATGAGGCACTTCTTTACTATTTGTAACCACATTAAATAAATGATGAATACCATAGCATAAATAGACATAGGCTACTCCCCCGGCTGCATACATCATCTCGTTACGGGCTGTTCTCCGGCCATTATATGCATGAGAAGCTTTATCATTACTGCCATTATACGCTTCTACTTCCACTATACGTCCGGATGTAACAACACCCTTCCATCCGGTGA
>JANMLJ010000049.1:0-14721 GCA_031372465.1 Chitinophagaceae bacterium
TGGCTTTTTTTATAAAATCTTTTTTACCCAACAGCAAACTTCCAACAGGGCAACCCAAACTTTTACTCAGGCAGATAGAAATGCTGTCAAATGTCCCACCATATTGTAAGGGCGTTTCATTTTTTGCTACCAATGCATTCCATAACCGGGCTCCGTCTAAATGAAGTGCCAGTTTATTTTCTTTACATACTTCCTGTATTTTTTTTATTTCTTCAAAATCATAACAACTTCCACCACCACGATTCGATGTATTTTCCAATGCCACTATGCTACTGTGTGCCCGGTGTACATCATCTGGTTGAATCACCGCTTTTACCTGTTGTGCAGTAATCCTGCCATAATTACCTTGTAATAACTTTACAGAAGCGCCTGAGTTGAAGGCAATTCCGCCGCCTTCGTATTGATAAATATGTGAGCTTTCATCACATATCACTTCATCACCGGGTTGGGTATGACATTTAATAGCTATCTGGTTGGTCATAGTACCCGAGGGGCAAAAAAGGGCAGCTTCCATTCCAAACATAGCAGCACCCATATTTTCTAGTTCATTAATAGAGGGATCCTCTCCAAACACATCATCACCTACTTTAGCTGTCATCATAGAGTCGAGCATTGCAGGAGTAGGTTTGGTCACGGTATCAGAACGGAAATCAATAATCATGCAGGTAATTTTGGTTGCAATATAATCAGTTCGCTCCTGAAATTTGCTATTTGGCGAACTAGGTTAGCTGAAAAAGACAGTAATCCTTAATTTGGCATTCTGTATGAAAGAGCCTAGCAATTTAGATTATGCCATACTTCTTACTGTCTCCCTGCTTTTTGCAATGGTAGGACTTTACCTGCTTGCCAATTTCAGGCGAATTTTCCGGGGAAGTATAAAGAATGAACTGCTCAGAAGAAACGCTGCCGCCTGGTTGATTATATTTTGTATATCAGTTGGTATGACACCAATGAGCGGTGGGTTTTTTTATATGCTGGCTAAGTTTGGATGGTTTTGGGCCATAGGCGGGCAAGTTATATCTGCTACTTTATGCACGTTAATAATATTTAATGTTGTCAGTGCAATTGCTGAGAATAAAAAGTTGAAAAAACTTTCCTTCTTAAAACATAAGTTGCTGATTTTAGTATCCCTGGTATTGATGACATTGGCCGTAAATATTCCGGTTACCTATTTATTTTATGGTGGTGAAAGCCAGTTTATTAAATTCTCTGTCATTTCAAGTATTTACCTGGGAAGTGCTACTGGTATTGTTTATGCCATTATCAGTTATCTGGATATAGAAAGAAAAAGAAAAATAGATGAAAAAGAACTTGAACTGAGCCGACTACGGGAATTAAAAACTAAGGCTGAATTAGATGCATTACATTCTAAAATTAATCCACACTTCTTATATAATGCATTGAATTCAATAGCCGACCTTTCTGTTACAGATGGCAAAAAGGCTAGAAAAATGACTATTGCCTTATCTGATTTATTCCGGTACAGTATTAATTACAGCAATAATAATTATACAACGGTCAAAGATGAAGTGGAAATGGCCAGTGTTTACCTGCAAATTGAAAAAATACGATTTGAAGATCAGCTGAATTATACATTAAAAGTAGAAGAGGATTTGAATCATTACCTGGTGCCAAGATTTGTGCTACAGCCATTGGTAGAGAATGCTGTAAAACATGGTTTGAAAGCAACCGGGCAACTGACTGAAATTAAACTGGAAGTAAAGAAGAACGCAGCGGGATTAGTGATTAATATAGAAGACAACGGGCCAGCATTCCCCGATGAATTAAATCCGGGTTACGGAGTAAAAAGTGTTTATGACAAGCTGGATCTGCTTTTCACCGGTAACTATGAAATGCATTTTACTAATCACCCGGCAAAGCGGGTTTCTCTGTTTATACATAAACTGATGAAAGATGAATCAGCTATTTAAAGCTATTGTAATAGATGATGAGCCTGCAGCAAGAAGGCTAATGAAAAGCTTGTTGGAGGAACACCAGGATGTAGTGCAGGTAATAGGAGAAGCCGGAAATGGGAGAGATGCTATTGCTATCATAGAGGAATTGAAGCCCGATGTTATTTTTTTGGATATACAGATGCCGGATCTAACCGGTTTTGAAGTCATTGATAAATTGAAAATAAAACCTAATATTATTTTCACAACCGCCTATGAACAGTATGCCATAAAAGCTTTTGAAACTTTTTCTATTGATTATTTATTAAAGCCTGTTAAAGAAGAAAGGCTGGCAAATAGTATTAGCAAGCTTCAACAATTTGGCAGACTGCAACAGCCGATTGATCTGGCAGGTTTGCAGGAAATCATTCGTCAATATCAAATGCCGCAGAAAGCAACGGCCTTACCCATTAAGACCGGCGACAGAATAAATCTTATCAGGTTTGAAAATATCAGTTACCTGGAAGCCAATGATAAATATGTTTTTATTTATACTATAGAAGGACAAAAGCATATTACAGATCAATCGCTTCTTGCATTAGAAGAAAAATTACCTGCATCATTTTATCGAATCCAGAAATCATATATTATTAATAAGGACAGGATAAAAGAGATGCACCGGCATTTCAACAGTCGCTACTTATTTATTATGGATGATAAATTGGCTACCCGGCTCACTTCTGGCCGTACATACCATGATGCTATTCGGGCAGAATTTGGCTTATAATCTGCAAATTCTTAGTGTTCCAACTCCTGTTTTTGGCAAATAATCTGTTTTTCGGATGTCTATTCCGTTTATAGTCTTTTCTTGCCATTTATCCGAAAAGCGGATTCTCAAGTAACCAAATTTTAAGCCGGGCGTCACACTCACATCAGTTAAAAGGCCGGTTATCCCTAAAATAGGCCGCTTACTACAAAACATTGTACTTTGCAATATATAGTACTTACTTTTGACCTGTAATACTCAAAATAGGGTACATAAAATTAAAAACCAGGAAAATGAGAAAAATTATCACCATGTTGACAGCCGCTTTAATGAGTTTTTCATTAGTTAGCCAGGCGCAAGTAAAAGACGGGAAAATAAGTGGAATGGTCGTTGATGGAAACGTCAAAACAATTGAATCAGCAACCATTACATTATTAAGATCTAAAGACTCTTCCGTAGTAAAACTAAGTGTAGCCAATAAAGCAGGAAAGTATGAATTTGAAGCTGTACCGGAAGGAAAGTACATAGTTTCCATAACCGCTTCAGGTCATAGCAAAGGATTTTCTGAAATTTTTGAAATATCTGCTGCCAAATCTGATGTAATAGTAAAAACAATAGAATTGATTCCGGTTGCAAAGTCGTTGAGTGAGGTAACCTTAACGGCAAAAAAACCGCTGATTGAGCAGAAGCTCGACAGAATGGTGGTGAATGTAGAAGCATCCGTTACCAATGTTGGAGCTTCAGCCATGGAAGTATTAGAAAAATCTCCGGGAGTTTCTGTTGATAAAGATGGTAATATAAGCCTGAAAGGAAAACAAGGGGTGCAGGTTTATATTGATGGTCGTCCTTCTTATTTAGGAGGTAATGACTTAGCAAACCTATTGCGTAATATGAATGCAAGCCAACTTGAACAGATCGAAATAATGACGAATCCACCCGCTAAATATGATGCAGCCGGCAATAGCGGGATCATCAATATCAAAACAAAAAAGACAAAGCAATTTGGCTATAACGGAAGTTTATCTTCTACCTGGAGCCAGGGCCGTTATGCTAAAGTAAGCGAGTCATTCAATTTCAATTACCGTAAAAATAAGGTGAACCTTTTTACCAATATAGGTTATAGCAACCGTAAAAATTTTCAAGACCTGAATATTCAAAGAAAATTCATTGACATTGGTTCAAAAGAAGTGAAATCGCTTTTTGACCAGGAGTCAAGAATCAGGGAAAGCGGAGAATCTTATAATGCTAAAATCGGAATGGATTATTTTGCTTCTAAGAAGACAACTTTGGGTGCGGTGGTAAATGGATTTTATAATCCGGGAACTTTCAGCAACAGGAGTAATGTACTTATTTTAAATCCATCAGGTGTATTACAAAGCCAAACCCTTGCACAGACGAATAATGATAAAAAATGGAAAAATTTCAGCACCAATCTAAATCTCCGCCATGTATTTGATTCTACCGGAAGAGAATTAACAATGGATGCCGATTACCTGGTCTATAATAGTACAGATATGCAAGACCTTGTAAACGCTTATTTTAATACAGTTGGTGTTCCAACATTTAAACCGGATACATTATTGGGTAGTTTGCCACAACACATTACTATATATTCTGGAAAAGCAGATTATTCTCATCCTTTGAAGAAAGGTGCAAAGTTTGAAGCTGGCATAAAAACAAGTAGTGTAAAGACTGATAATGATGGTGTGTATAATAATCTTATCAACAAACAACCCATTCTTGATAGCGGCCGCAGCAATCATTTCATATATAAAGAAAATGTATATGCAGCATATGTTAATTATAGCAGGCCTTTCGGAAAGAAATGGACAGGACAATTTGGTCTTAGGGTGGAAAATACACAGTCTGACGGTCATTCTGCAGGATATGAATTTGCTTCATCACAGAACAGATTTACGTATATAAATAAATATTTTAAAAGAGATTATACGCAGTTATTCCCGACAGCTTATGTACAGTTTAATTTAAATAAGAAAAATTCATTTGTGCTGAATTATGGCAGAAGGATTAATCGCCCTGATTATGAAGACCTGAACCCCTTCATTCATTTTCTTGACAGGTATACTTTTGAGCAGGGTAACCCTAATTTACAACCGCAATTCAGTCATAATATTGAATTCAGTCACACCTATAGAGGGTTCCTCACAACGACATTGAATTACAGCAAAACAACAAATATTATTACGGAAGTGCTTGAACAAAATACGATTAAGAATGAAACTTTTGTAAAAAAGTCAAATATTGCTTCACAACGTCAGTATGGAATTTCTGTTGCTGCCGGTGGCCAGTTAAAAAAATGGTGGTCTGGTAATATCTATATTAATGTTTATAACAATCTTTTTCAGGGTATTGTCAATAACGATTATATCTCAGTTGGCGGTACTACGGGTCAGCTAAATATTTCTAACCAGTTTAAACTAAGTAAGACCTGGAATGCAGAACTAAGCGGCTTTTATCAATCACCTGCTTTTGATGGCGTGTTTAAAATTCAGGGTCTTGGAGCATTGAATATGGGGTTAAGCAAACAAATAATGAAAGGCAAGGGAACCATTCGTTTTTCAGCAAAAGATATTTTATTATCGCAAAAAGCCAAAGGCACTATTGTTTATAGTAATATAGATGCAGCTTTCCAGCAAAGGCGGGATTCAAGACAAGTAGCAATAGGATTTACCTATAGGTTTAATAAAGGGAAATTAAAAGCAGGTAATGGTAAGAGGGCAGGGGGCGCATCAGAAGAACAGCAACGGGTGAAAGCGGATAATTAAAGGAATAGCCATGAATATTAATCATCCTCTCCTGCGACAAGCGGGGGAGGATTTTTTTTTATTACCTGACACTTATGCGAATTAATTAGCAGAAAGAATTTACATTTGAGAATTCCAATTAGTCATCCTGATATATATCAGGTATAATTTTAAAATTTTTATATATGCCATCATTTGATATTGTAAGTAAAGTGGATGCACAAGCGCTTGATAATGCGATAAATGTTGTTACCAAAGAAATCACCAACCGGTTTGATTTTAAAGGTTCGCATGTTGTTATCAATCTTGATAAAAAGGAATTTCAAATCAAATTAGAAACGGATGATGATATGAAGATGGGGCAACTCATAGATGTTTTAATCAGCCGTGCACATAAGCAGGGTATTGCCCCTGAAGCATTTGATATTTCAAAAGCAGGTGCCCAAAGCGGTAAAGCATGGAAAAAGGAAGTGAAAGTTAAAAACGGAATGGTGCAGGAAGATTCAAAAAAAATTGTCAAGCTTATAAAAGACTCAGGTATGAAGGTACAGGCATCTATAAATGATGACCTGGTTAGGGTTACAGCCAAAAAAATTGATGATCTGCAGGCCATCATCCAGCTTTGTAAAGAAGGGAACTTGGGAATACCTTTACAATTTGTGAATATGCGTGATTAATCATTGAATAAACCTGCTTTTAAGCCCCTTTTTGGTTAATAACTGAGTGGAAAAGGCGTGCATATCAAAGTGACCAAAAATTTGGAAAACGGTATTCAGGAATAGTATATTTGATATACAACTGCACGAAGTTTTAGCAATAAAATTAGTGCTGGAGAAACGGAAACCCGTCAAAAGGTGAAAGTAACTCCGCGGGGAAACAGAAGCCCGTCAAAAGGCAGAAGGGACTCCAGAAAGCATCAGATAAGCAAACAGAAGGCGCAAGCCAGAAAGAGAGCTAATTTGGTGCTTTCGTATTTTAGGGAGTTAGCCACAGATGAACACGGATTAACACAGATTGAACTTGCTTTAGCCGAATCTTTAATTATAACTAAATCGCGTAGCAAAGGCCCTTATTATTTGTATTAATCTGTGTCAATTTGTGTAAATCTGTGGCTAAAATGTATTTTTTCTATAAGAAGATTTGGCTGTAAACCTTTCCCAGCCTATCTTTCCCGCCCGAAATTGGTACTTTCGTATTTTAAGAAGTTAGCCACAGATGAACACGGATTAACACAGATTGAACTTGCTTTAGCCGAATCTTTAATTATAATTAAGTGACTATCGGTTTAAAGCAACCTGAAAATGGAACCACATAGAAACATAGCCCACTCCCGATAGCTATCGGGAAGGAATAAACACATAGAATTCTATGTGAAAACCTATGTTTTCTATGAACTATGTGGTTCAAATAGATCATAAGTTCAGTTATCCAGATAGTTACTTATAATTAAATCGCCCAGAAAAGGCCATTTTTTTTTAGTCTTTGTATTAATCTGTGTCCATTTGTGTAAATCTGTGGCCAAAATATATTTTTTCTATAAGATTTGGCTGTAAACCTTTCCCATCCTATTTTTCCGGCCCTAAATTGGTGCTTTCGTATTTTAGGGAGTTAGTCACAGATGAACACAGATTAACCAAGAATGAACTTGCTTTAGCCGAATCTTTAATTATAACTAAGTCGCCCAGAAAAGGCCATTTTTTTTAGTCTTTGTATTAATCTGTGTCCATTTGTGTAAATCTGTGGCTAAAATGTATTTTTTCTAGAAGATTTGGCTGTAAACCTTTCCCGGCCTATCTTTGCCGCCCGAAAAATAATCTTTTAATCTGTACGGCAAAATCCGTGCAGCCTTCAAAATCATCAAGTTATGAAAAAAGGAATCCATCCCGATAGTTATCGGTTAGTAGTTTTTAAAGACATGAGTAATGGTCATTCATTTCTTAGCCGCTCAACTGCAGCTTCCAAAGAATTGGTAAAATGGGAAGACGGCAATGAATATCCCCTGGTAAAGCTCGAGATTTCCAATACATCTCATCCTTTTTTTACCGGTAAGAATATGCTGGTAGATACGGCTGGTCGTATTGATAAATTCAATAAGAGATACGCTAAAAAGGCATAATAATATTATATTGTGAACTGTTCTTTTGATTTGCCGGAATTGTCATTCTGAGCTTATCAAAGAATTGTTTTTCATGGCTATACTTTAGACCCGCTGATTCTTCAGCGGGTCTGTTTTTTACTTGTCACCTGAAGACTTTGCGGAAGGGGATACCTGTTGAAGATCTTTACGTAGTATATAGCCGCCGGTCGTATTGTATCCTCCATCTGAATATGTCACTTCAATAAAATTTTTCAACTCTCGGATACAAATTACTTCGTTGCCTTTTACTAAATATCCTTTCCGGGGTTTACTTCCCAGTACAGGACTGTCATAGAAATACGTTTTTGCCACTTTTACTTTCCATTCACTGCCATTATTTGAAGGGCTTGCATTGAATTTATCAATAGTAACCGGACCGGCTTCTGCCTCCGTAATGACTATATTTTTCATTGTTTTTTCCGGGTCACCTGCATGATAATTACTTTGTTTTTCTTTTACCAGGAACCAGGATTTTCCAGTGGAACGATAAACAAACTGGTAATCAGAAGACCATCGCCAGCTACTTCCGCCGTAAAATGAAAGATTAAATCCTGAAGGTGTTACTTTAATGCCGTTATAAGGGTCCCCAAATACACCACCACATTGCCGGCACAATATTATTGAGTCATTGCGCACCACCTGTTGCAGTTTTCCATCGGCCTGCCTGACAAGTAACAGGAAAGGCCGATTAAGGAATTGATCCATCATTGTATCTTCTCCGGGTGTTTTCAGGATAAGGATGGCATCCTGTTTTTTATCACCATTCAGGTCACCTGCAATATAATCAAGCGGTTCAAAATCTTTTATAATAAAGGATTTGGCTTCAGCTGGAACTTTTATATCCTGTGCCCCGGTTGTGTTTACAGCGATAACCATTATTGCGCCAATAAATAGTTTATACATAAGTAATTTTTTGTCGCTAATATAGGAAGAAATCTTTCTTTATTTTTACAACAACAAGCAAATGGACAAACTAATTTTTACAGAAGAATTTTGCCAACCGGAAAACCTTCATCCTTTTACACTCACCCGGCAGATGCAGGATATCCGAATAGGTATTCTAACTATCCGGGAAAAATGGGAAATGATGTTGAAACTGTCTTCCTATGACAAAAAGGAAGATGATTACAAGGACCTCCATCGTTCGGTGAATATTGATGAGGCCGTGGGGGATGGGGTCTGCTTTATTATTCACGGAAATGTGCTTCCAACCGTAAGATTGGTAAAGGCAATCAAGAAACTGAAGGATGGAGAATTTATTGCTACCAGCAGCGGAACAGGTATAGTTTTCAGGGTTACCAAAAACGAAATAGCAGGCCGTCATAATATAAAAGTTGGCCGGTCGATTACCATAAAGGAAGAAATAAAACAAGTTCAATATCCATGGGATATTTTTCAACTTAACGATTGGGCGATCAGACAGGATTTTGAATTACTTACAAAAAAAAGAAAGTCACAATGCATTTCAAAAACAAATGGCGTTATCAATTCTTCAAATATTTTTATAGAGAAAGGGGCGAAAGTAGAATATAGCATCATCAATGCGGATACAGGGCCAGTTTATATCGGAAAAAATGCAGAAGTGATGGAGGGTTGTATCATCCGGGGCCCTTTTGCGATGGGGGAAGGTGCTTGTTTAAAGATGGGAACAAAGGTATATGGAGCTACTACACTGGGTCCCCGTTGTGTGGTGGGAGGAGAAATAAAAAATTCCGTACTATTTGGTTACAGTAATAAAGCGCATGATGGTTATCTTGGTGATTCAGTGGTAGGTGAATGGTGTAATTTAGGTGCAGGTTCTACCAATTCTAATTTAAAGAACAATGCGAGTGATGTAAAGATATGGACAGTAAAAGGGGAAATGAATGCCGGTTTGAAATGCGGTTTACTAATGGGTGATTATTCCAGAACGGCGGTGAATACGGCCATAAATACAGGAACAGTGATAGGTGTTTGCTGCAATGTATTTGGTTTGGGGCTAACGCCTAAATATATTCCCAATTTTAGTTGGGGCAGCGAAGGTGTGAAGCGGTATGAATTTGAAAAAGCATTATTGGATATTGATGGGTGGAAAAAATTAAAGGGGCAAAATGTATCAGAAGAGGAAAAAAGTATTTTGAAGTATATTTTTGATAAATGGTAAAAAGTGTTTTAAAGTAAAATTGGAAAATATAAATAAACTGCGTCTTAAAGTCCCTTGCGGGGGATTTAGGAGGCTTCAATAACTAAGAATTATGAGAAAACAAATTGCAGCGGCTAACTGGAAAATGAATTGCACGTTTCAGGCAGGAGAAAAATTACTGGATGATATTCTGAACGCTGAAATCGAATTGTTAAGTCATCAGTTTGCAGTTTTCGCTGTTCCTTATCCTTATTTACTAATGACAAGAAGTGAATTGGAAGAAGAGCAAAATTATTATGCGGCAGCTCAAAATTGCCATCATAAAAAAGCAGGCGCTTATACGGGAGAAGTTTCAGTAGAAATGCTTCACTCCATGAATATTAGATATTGTGTGGTAGGTCATAGTGAAAGAAGAGAGTATAACGGAGAAACAAATAGTATACTGGCTGATAAAGTCAATCTTTGTTTTGAAAGTTTTATTACTCCGATATTTTGTTGCGGGGAGCCATTAAGTATACGGGAAGCGGGTACACATAACGAATTTGTTGCCACACAATTGAAAGAATCTCTTTTTCATTTGCCGGCAGATTCGATTAAAAATATCGTTATAGCCTATGAACCCATTTGGGCGATTGGTACCGGCAAAACTGCTACTACCGCACAGGCACAGGAAATACACCAGTTTCTGCGTTCAGTGATTACGGATCAATATGGTGCAGAAGTAGCCAATGAAATCCCTATTCTTTACGGGGGAAGCGTGAAAGCTAATAATGCCAATGAATTATTCAGTTGCCCGGATGTAGACGGCGGATTAGTAGGAGGGGCTTCATTGGTAGCAGCTGATTTTGTCGAGATTATTAAAGCATTGAATTAGTTACGGGTGTCGGGTGTAATGTTACGGGTTTAGTGTAATGCTACTACTTCTATTGCATAGTATATGTAAAGAGCAGGAGATTCTATATTATCAATAAAAAACTCTTGCTACTGGTAGTGAGAAATCGGTACAACACGAAACCCCAAACCCCAAACCCGAAACTCAAAACTCAAAAACATCTCTTCACCCTACCATATTGTATTACAACGTAAGAACCAGGTATTACTCAGCTTTTTAAAGATAAGGGCTGTAGTAAATGGAAAAGAAATATATCCATTACTTAGTACAAAGCCAGTAGTAATACCTGTAACAGAAAATAATCCTCGAATTGTTGTTACAGATGGTTATCATTATACAACACCACTAAAGCTGGTATATAAAGAGTTGCCGGTGTATTGTTTCAACGTTGTTTGCGCCATTAATGACAGGCAGTTAATGGCAGGATTTTTAGTGCTCACCGGGTTGTATCTTTCAGGAATGTATACCGGACTACTTGTATTAAAAATTTTCAGTTTTATGCCGCTTATTTATTTATTATTTTTCTATTATCTGAACAGGAAAGAGTTTATACGGCTAATTCCGGTGTTAAATTAATTAGCACCAGCAATTGTAACTGATTCTGTTAAATCCACTAAATTGTAGTCATTTATTTTATCAAGATGGAGAATAGTTTTATTCATGTTTTCACTGGGATGAAACATCATGTTGAATTTAGCGCCCCAGATTATTTCCGAATTTACATACGAAGTTCTCGTTACTACATTATTGGAAAAAACCTGGTCGAAGCCTTTTAAATACACCATTATTTCCAAATCCGTATTGGCAATATCCTCTTTACTAATACCAAAAAATGGACTTTTTTCATCTATAGGATGAACAATCGTCCAGCTTAAAGCCAGCCCATTTATTTTTGCGTATTCCAGTTGAAGGTCAAAAAATTTATCGATAAGCTTACCGGTTTCTTCAGTAGTGATTGACATGGTCAATTTAATTTCCACATCTGAAAGGCTATTGTTTTTATATGGAGCCAGACGAAACATCAGGGCGGTTCCTTCTTTAAATGGTGCAATAAGGGCATTCCGGCTAAACTTAATAAAAGCTTGTGGCTGAGAAAATCGTCCATAAAATAACCCGGTAGCAATGGCAAAACTCAGCAATCCAAGAAAGGCTTCAAAAGTGGAAACAGCGCTGGCCGTAAATCCGGTGGGGCTTATACGACCATATCCAACGGTGGTAAAAGTTTGGGCACTGAAAAAGAATACTTCTGTAAAATTTTTCCACGGAGATCCGGTGTTTACGCCGGCGAGATGTTGAATACCGATAAGGTAATAAATTCCGGCAAAAAAAAGGTTAATAGAAATATACAAAAGGAAGATGAGGACTAGGAATCTTCCTGCTTTCATACCCAGCATAGTATGGTACCAGCTATACCTGTCAAGCAATCCAACCCCTCTCTTTATAACATTTGGTTTACCATCTTTATTAATAAACCGACCACCGGTACTGCTGCTGTTTGTTCCAAAACCTGTGTTTATCTCTGACTTTAAATTCCGGAACCTTTTTAGAATTGCCATTATCAAATGTATCAATTATTTTGCTGAAGCTATTCTGCAAAAGGGAGATTTTGTTAGCTGTACCGGCTTGTTTATTTTTACCAGTATTGCCACAATTTCTTTGTTAACTTGAATTTTAAAAGCAGTTATTAAAACCTGATGCCAAGAAAAAAAATACTCTGGCTTTGCAGTTGGTATCCTGATAAATTGGCGCCTTATAATGGCGACTTTATTCAACGCCATGCGGCAGCAGCGATGTTATACAATGATATTCATGTAATACATGTAGTGGGAGATACAAGTGGTAAAATTTCCAGGAAAAAACAAGAGTTTAATATAGTAGCCGGCGTAACGGAGCAAATTATTTATTACCCGGCAATAAATTCTTTAATGGGCCGGTTAATATCTCACTACTCCTGGCTTCAATTATATCGCCATGCGATCAGGAAATATATTTCGGAATATGGAAAACCTGAGTTGGTTCATATTCATATACCTTATAAAGCAGGACTTTTAGGGGGGTGGATAAAGAAAATACATAATATCCCTTATGTTATTACCGAACATTGGACTATTTATCAACCTCAGAATTTGGTGAAATATGAGCAGCAGAAACCGTTGTTTAAATCAATAATAAAGCGGGCGATAAATGGGTGCAGTTTGTTCTTACCTGTTAGTAATGACCTGGGATTATTGATAAATAAGCTGGTTACAGAAAAAAAATATTCCGTTGTTGAAAATGTAGCCAATGAAGAATACTTTTATTTTACTGATAACTTCAAAAAGGAGGCCCCTTTTCGTTTTATTCATGTTTCTACTATGACCTATCAGAAAAATGCGGAGGGAATTCTCGCATCCTTTTGTAGTTTCCTGGAAAGATTTCCTGCTACAGAGTTAGTGATAGTAGGTCCAATTCCGGATAGTATACTTCAACTGGTAGAGAAAACCGGATTAAAGGATAAAAATATTTTTCTCATTGGTGAAATAAGTTATGTTGGCGTGGCGCGGGAAATGCAAAAAGCACATGCCCTGGTAATGTTTAGCAGGTACGAGAATAGCCCTTGTTCTATTATTGAAGCATTATGTTGCGGGCTACCTGTCATTGCAACAAATGTTGGTGGTATACCGGAACTGTTAGATGAGCATAACGGTCTGCTGATCGATTCACTTGATAAAGAAGCCCTGGTTGTGGCGTTAGCATCTATGGTGACTAATTATACAATGTATGATAGAAAAAAAATAGCTGAACAGGCAAAAAGCAGGTTCAGCTATCCGGTGATCGGCAAAAAGTTAGATGAGGTTTATTCTACTATTATTTCAAACAGGGGTTAGCTATTTAATTTTTGTATCAGATCTATATATTCAGTCATCGCATCTGTTGATGATTTTCCTTTTAATGCTGACCAGGCTTCATATTTGGCCTTAGCAACAAAATCAAACGGATTAGATGGAGGTTCAGCGTTGACATCGCCACTACTACCTTGTTTATAAAGCGAATAGAGTTGGAGCAAGGTTTCATTGCTTGGTTTTGCCGATAAATTCTTACTATCAGCGGCGGCCTGTTCAAACTGTTCTTTTAGTTCCATAGTTGGTTTTTTTATTTTACGCTTAACCCGATTCAGTATGCAAGATAACCTTTCGCCTTAAACTCAAATATAGAAATGTTTCTGGTTTTATATTTCTCTATTAATTGAAGTATTATAAGCCTTATAAAATCAGTATACCTGAAAAGCTACTTTTTATTACTGGTCTTATTTAGTTCTGGCATTATCAATAAAAATACTTTGCACTTGTCGCTTGTCACTAATCGTTTTGTAAAAATCATTCAGGTAATCAATTGTTTCCTTTTTAATTTTCGGAAGCAAATAAGCGCAGTTATTGATCAGCGCAGTAATTGCATCTTTCTTGCTCCGGTAAAAATCCATCATTACCTGTAATTCAGCCATTTGCCGTGGAAACCCCCTGTAAACCCTTTCGGTTACTGATTCGGTGCCAAGCAATTCATTTGGGGTGGCATAGCTTGCATTAACAAATCCGGAATGATCAAAATCATAGGGCACTGCAAAAGGCAACGCTGCTTCGTTATTTTTATCAAATATTATTTTGATATTATGATTATTAGGTACTGACCAGTCGCCATTGCTTATCATATATTCAAACACACCAACTTTTGTCATCTGGTCTCTATCGGTACTTTCTGTCTGGTACTTTGCCCCGGGTTTTCTGATACAGTTATTCCTGGTTGCCATATCCTTATCATCTTCAATCAGAAATGCATATTGTGAGTATGGTTTTACTTTATTTCTTGTATCCACATAGTTAACCTTCAGCAGCCTTACCCTGAAACTTTTATCATCCAGGAGGTTATACATTTTATAAATAAGGTATTCTTTTATCAACAGTTGTTCATCATTGCCTCTGGAGCCGCAGCCTATGACCAACTTTAATTTTCCAAGTGGTGAGAGGCGGGGAGAAGTAAGCGATTTGAAGTCAATAAGTATCGGAGGAACATCGCAGTATTCCCTTCTGAAATGTCCCCGTGGGGCTACTGTAATCGGTTCTGCTATCACCGTATTATCCGGAAACTTTAAACTGGCAGTAGCAGGTTGAAA
>JANMLJ010000052.1:0-5308 GCA_031372465.1 Chitinophagaceae bacterium
CAACAAACAATATACAAAAAAACGTTTCTGGACGAAGTAATTGCGTATTGAATATTGAGTGTTGCTTGTTGAGTCTTTTTGTAGTTAAAGATTCAGGAATCAAGTAAAACACATGAAGATTATTAGCGATTGAAACATACCTCCACCAGGAATAATCCATGCGCAGGTACCGCAAAGCTGGCTTTCGTGCAATCTTTTGCCTCTATAATATTTCTGAATTCATCCAATGATATTTTACCCCGGCCCACCTTCAGCATCGTAGCTGTTAAGGCCCGAACCATCCCACGTAAAAAACGGTTTGCTTTAACTTTATATACGAGGCAATCATCTTCCTGAATCCAATTACTTTCAGTGATTTGACAAATAAAAGATTTAACCTGCGTTTTCCTTTTGGAGAATGAAGTGAAATCAACATATTCCTTTAATAGCAATGCTGCGGCTTGCATTTTTTCAACATCAAGTTTATAAGGAAAGAAATAAGCCCTCTCTTTCAAAAAAGGGTCTTTTTGCCGATAGATATAATAATTATATTCACGGCTTATTGCATCAAACCGGCAATGTGCATTGTCAGCAACCTCATTGATTGCTTTAATTACAATATCATCCGGAAGTATTGCATTCATTTTATACGATAAGCTGGCAGCACTAACTATACCTTTCCAATGATGAAGAGGCAGCATGGAATCAAAATGAAAAAAATTCTGCAATGCATGCACACCCGTATCCGTACGCGAAGAACCTGTTAGGATAAAACCCACACCCTCTTTATTACCTGGAGAAGAAACCTGCAACAGGATATTAAATGCTTTTTCAATTTCGGCCTGTACCGTATTAGCATTATGCTGCGATTGAAAACCGCTGTATGCACTCCCTTTGTAGGCTACTTCTAAGAAATAACGGGGCATAGCAACTTAATTGCGGAGCATGGCTTTGAAACGACTGTTATAATACGGGTCTTTCAATTCTTCCTGTAATGAAACAAAAATAGCAGGATCTGAAACAAACTTGTAAGCAGCATCAAAGAAATTATATTTGCCTTCTTCTGTCAAAAACAAAGTACCGAGATTTTTTATTTGTGCCGTACTAAAGCATTTGGTCTTAAAATATTTTTTGGCTGCAGTAGTCATATTATCTTCACTCTCTTCTCCAGCGAGTATCTTACGCAGTTTAAAGAAATCACTTTCTACTGCTATCTCTTTACAATTATTTTTTACTACCGCTTTTTCAACCGGCAATGTGGTAACTATTGGTTTTACTTCAGTAGTTTTTTCTTCCTTCACAACAGGCGGGTTTTCTTTTTTTGTAGTCTCCGGAGTTATTTCAAGAAATTTCTTCTCTTCTTTTGGTTCTTCTTTTACTACATTAATAACAGGTTTAGGAGTTGGAATTAACAGCCGGATAGTATCTATCACACCGTTTTCATATATATCAATAAATACAAGACCAAACCCTTCTGTGGTTGAGCTCTCTGACCATTTTTTTACCTGTGATCTTTTATAGGGCTCATCAATAAGCTCAATAGATTCTTTTTTTGGTTCAACCTGCTCTTCTTTAACTACTGGTTTTTTCTCTTCTACTTTCGGTTCATCTTTTTTTACCAACTCCGGAACTACCACTACTGGCTTCTTCTCTTCCACTTTTGGTTCTTCTTTTTTAACCAATTCAGGTACTACTGCTACTGGTTTTTTCTCTTCTACTTTTGGCTGAACAGGTTTTTCTTTTAATGAAGGGTCATCCGCTGCCTTAGAAAGAATGTCAGTAAAGGATGACTCATCTTTACTACCATTAACAGCTATTCCAGAATTTCCAGCTAATGACATTTGAACAGCCATGGTTTGTAAATCAAATAAACCCCATCCTTTCGTATCAAAATTTTTAAGCAGGTACCCATGATCCTGTTTGCCAACCTTTACAGAAAACTGTTGTTCCATCCCTTTACTTTGAGGAAACCCAATATTGAAACTATATGTACTATCTACCAGTTTTGGAAGTATGATATAACCCGAAGCTGTTGAGTTAAGAATTTTTTTATTAATCTTTACGAAAAAGGGCTGCTGCGGCTCCGCTTGAATGTAAATAAAATAAATTTTCTGAGATGTAGCGGTTAGTACCGCTAATGAAAATAAAATGGATAGTTGGATCTTTTTCATTTTTCGGAATTGGGTTAATACATCAAAAATACTTGAAATCCTTCGATTTAGCCAAGTATGGTCAAAACAACTTGTTAAATACGTTTACCCTTTTTCCATTTACACCCTGGAAATCATCTTACACTCTACATTTGCAGCACAAAAATATTAATATGAGAAATATATTGTTGATAGCCTTCTTTTGCTTTTTCGGTTATTTGCTAAATGCTCAAACTGCCTCAGATACTTCCTGGAAAAAAGTATACCGGGAAACCGCTACAAAAATCAATAACCTGGTCCATACCAAATTGGAAATAAAACCAGATTTCAGCAAATCCTATCTCTATGGCAAAGCCTGGATAACCCTAAAGCCTCATTTCTATCCAACGGATACACTTAATTTAGATGCGAAGGGAATGGAGATTAAAAAAGTGGCCATCGTAAAAGGAGTGCAACAGCTTCCTTTAAACTATTCGTACGATGAGCAGAACCTGCGGATAAAACTCGATAAGACCTATACTGCCAATGAAAGCTATACCATATTCATCGATTATATTGCCAAACCAGATGAATATGACGAAAAATACGGTAAGGGTGCAATGCTGGGGATAAAAGGAATGTACTTTATCAATCCAACAGGAGAAGATAAAAACAAACCAACACAAATTTGGACGCAGGGCGAAACAGAATCCAGTTCGGCCTGGTTTCCCACTATTGATAAAACAAATCAAAAAAGTACGCAGGAATTAACCGTCACCGTTAATAATAAATATGTCACACTTTCAAACGGCAAACTGGTATCGCAAAAGAAAAATACAGATGGTACAAGAACAGACTACTGGAAAATGGATCTGCCACATGCCCCTTATTTATTTTTTGTAGGTGTAGGTAATTATGCCGTAATAAAAGACAAGTACAAAGACAAAGAAGTTAACTATTATGTAGAACCTGAATATGCGTCAGTAGCTAAGAAAATTTTTGGCAACACCCCGGAAATGATTGGCTTCTTTTCAAAAATAACAGGCGTTGAATATCCCTGGATAAAATATTCTCAAATGACGGGAAGAGATTTTGTTGCAGGTGCCATGGAAAACACTACTGCCACCCTGCACCAGGAAGGTGCCCAGCAGGATGCAAGAGAATTGGTAGATGGCAATAATTGGGAAAGTACCATTGCCCATGAACTTTTTCACCAATGGTTTGGCGATTATGTAACAACAGAGAGCTGGAGCAATATTACCGTGAATGAATCATTTGCCAATTACAGTGAAACATTATGGAGTGAATATAAATATGGCAAAGATGCCGGTGATGAACAGAATTATAATGACATGCAGGGATACCTGATGAGTGGAAGCGAAAAAAAGGACCTGGTTCGTTTTTTTTATAATGATAGAGAAGATGTATTTGATGCAGTAAGTTACAATAAGGGTGGCCGAATCCTTCATATGCTAAGAAACCAGATTGGTGACAGCGCTTTTTTTAAATCGTTGAATAATTATTTGAGCACCAATAAATTTAAGTCGGCCGAGGCCCAGCAGTTACGACTTGCTTTTGAAGAAGTTACCGGCCGTGACCTGAATCCCTTCTTTAACCAATGGTACTTTGGAAGCGGTAATCCAAGTGTAGATATTAGTTATTTGTATGATGATGCAGCGGGTAAAGTGAATGCAATTGTGAAGCAAACACAGAAAACCGGTAAAATTTTCAGGCTACCACTTGCTATTGATATTTACGATGGAGCTAATAAAGTACGTCACAATGTATGGGCTAATAATGCTATTGATACATTTACTTTCAGCTATACCAAAAGACCAGACCTGGTGAATGTAGATGGAGATAAAATAATGCTTTGGACAAAAAAAGATAATAAGTCACTTGAAAATTATATTCATCAATACACTTATGCCGGTAATTATCTGGACCGTAGGGAAGCCATTGATTTTGCCTCCAAAAAATTAGATGACCCTAAAGCTGTTGAATTGTTAAAAACAGCATTGAATGACAAATACCAGGGATTACGCAATCTTGCTATCAGCAAAGTTGATCTGAAAAAAGAAACAATAAAAACAAGTTTCGAACCCATACTCCTAATCCTTGCTAAAACAGATAAGTATGCTACTGTACGGGCAAATGCGATGGAGAAATTAGGTGAATACAAAAAACCTGAATATATAGCTTTATTTAAAGCTGCTACCAATGATTCATCCTATACTGTTGCTGGCAATGCTTTAACAGCATTGGGCAAAGTTGATCCAGCACTGGCTGAAGCTATTGCAAAACAACTGGCCAATAAACCAGCCAAAGGTGTATTGAAAGAAGTGGTAATGGCCGAGATGGTAAAATCAGGTGATGAGAATCTGGCCGATAAAATAATTGGAGATTTTGCAAAAATGCCCATGAGCCAGGATAAATTTCAAACGCTGAATACATTGGGTATCTATTTATCAGCCATTAAAAATCTACAAAAAGTAAAATGGGGAATTGATGAGATCGTAAAATTCAGAGACGGCGTACCTGTAAATTACAGAACACAAACAGATCCTTTTATAAATGGAATGATATTAAAAGGAATTTTAAATAAGAAAGATAAAGAGGCAAAAGCAACTGCAGGAAATGATTCATTAAAAGAACTGGTTGATTATATTAAATCAAAATTACCGGAAGAGGATAAGAAAGGGTTTTAAGAAAATGTGGAAATGTGGGAAATGTGGAAATGTGAAAATGAGAGAATTTGGGAATTTGGGAATGTGGGAATGTGGGAATGTGAGAAATGTGGAAATGTGGAAATGTGGAAATGAATAATTTTTCAATTGTGAGAATCCGGGAATGTGGGAATGGGGGAATGAATACATGGCATTTCCACATCTTCACATTCTCACATTTCCACATTTTCTTACCAGCTACCGCTGGCGCCGCCGCCTCCAAAACTGCCACCTCCAAAGCCGCCAAAGCCACCGCCACCACTACTGCCGCCACCGCCTGACCAACCTCCGCCTCCACTCCAGCCACCAAAGCCGCCTCTTGAAAGATAGGTTCCACCTCCAGGACCAGCGCCACTAAAAATTACAATCAGAATAATGATAATAAAAATGATGGTGCTGATACCCATTCCTTTTTTCTTTTTTCTTCCATAACCAGCAGGTGCTTTATACTTGCCCTCAGCTGCTTTAATAATG
>JANMLJ010000069.1:0-6249 GCA_031372465.1 Chitinophagaceae bacterium
CAACCGATTATTTTTTTATTCCCGCCAAACTGGGTAAACAACTGCGCCACCCCTTCATCGGTTAATTGCAACAAACCTTTCTCCAGTTGCTTCGCCTTCATCGGGTCTTTATTCTCCACTTCCTTAAATATCTCGGGGGAGAAAGAAGGAATACCCGTAAAATAAAAATCTTCTCCTTCCGTCAGTGTATCACCAATTTTAAAATTACCCGTATCAAACAAACCCACCACATCACCGGCATAGGCATCTTCAATCACACTCTTATCACGGGCCATAAATGAGTAAGGATTACTAAATCGAACATCCTTATCTAACCGCACATGGTGAAAATATTTATTCCGTTCAAACCTTCCCGAACAAACTCTAAAGAATGCAATTCTATCCCTATGCTTCGGGTCCAGGTTGGCATGTATCTTAAAAACAAAGCCACTCATTTTATCTTCTTCCACATTCACGGGACGAACGGTAGTTTCTCTGCTCCGCGGGTGTGGTGCAATGCGGATAAAAGTATCCAGCATTTCCTTTACGCCGAAATTGTTGACCGCAGAACCAAAAAACACCGGCGCTACTTTACCATCGAGGTAATCCTGAATTTTTAATTCTCCATGTACACCATCCACCAGTTCCACATCTTCCCGTAGTTGAGCAGCATCTCTTTCTCCCAATTTATTATTGACCACTTCTTCATTCAGATCCGAGACAGTGATCACATTTTCATCCGCTGCTTTGGTACCGGCAGTAAACAAGACTAAATTTTTATCATGCAAATTGTAAACGCCTTTAAATTCTTTACCGCTGCTGATCGGCCAGGTCATGGGGTGCAGTGCGAGCGATAATTCTTTTTCCACTTCTTCCAGCAAATCAAAACGGTTCTTACCATCCCTGTCCATTTTGTTGACAAACACAATCACTGGTGTATCCCGCATACGGCATACTTCCATCAGGCGGCGGGTCTGTGCTTCTACCCCGTTCACACTATCTATCACCAGTATCACACTGTCCACGGCCGTTAGTGTACGGTAAGTATCTTCCGCAAAGTCCTTGTGACCGGGAGTATCCAGCAGGTTTATCAGCGTATTCTTATATTCAAAACTCATTACCGAAGTAGCCACAGATATACCCCGTTGGCGTTCTATCTCCATAAAGTCGCTGGTAGCATGCTTCTTTATCTTATTGCTTTTAACTGCACCGGCCACTTGTATAGCGCCACCAAAGAGTAGAAACTTTTCTGTCAGTGTCGTTTTCCCCGCATCCGGGTGACTGATAATCGCAAATGTTTTTCGTCTTTCTATTTCGTTGTGATATTTCATACACCCCAACCCCTAAAGGGGCATTTAGTCGTTTATAATTTGAATAATCTTTAAAGGCCTGCCCTCCGAAGCTTCCTCCTATGTTAAAACTCCGGAGGATAAATTAGCGAAGGAGGGCGCCAAAGGTAAGTGTTATGGTTTCTCCGGCTTTACCAGTTCAACAGGAATTTTTTACGTGGGCAAAGTTTGCCCCTGTTTTTAAAACGAGGGCAAATTATCGTTATTTTTGCCCTCGTTTACTTTATGAGGGCAATGATTGCCCCGTTCAAATCAGGTAAAAAACAGTTATGAAATATAATCCGCTTAAGCCGTATAATGATTTGCCAGGCCTGCCGCCAAGTGCAGACCTGGAAACAAAAGTAATTATGAAAAAAATAATTACGGCAAGCAGGGCGCTGTCAGAACTAAAAGGAGCTATTAAAAATTTACCCAACCCATTCCTGTTTATTGATACGGTCAATCTACAGGAGGCGCAGGCCAGTTCTGCCATAGAAAATATTATTACCACCCAGGACGACCTGTTTCAGGCAACCGTGGCCGAAAAAAAAATTGAATCCCCGGCAACAAAAGAAGTACTACATTATAAAGATGCCTTATGGTTTGGCTTTGAACAGATAAAAAAGAAACCACTGCTTACCACCAACCTGTTTATTGCCATCATGCGGATAATAAAAGAAAATCAATCCGGCATAAGAAATTTACCCGGCACACAGTTAAAAAATCCTGCGACAGAAAAAATAATATACACCCCGCCGGAAGGAGAAAATATTATACGGGACAAATTGAAAGAGCTGGAATACTTTATCAATACAAACGATGACTTTGATCCGTTGGTTAAAATGTCATTGATACATTATCAGTTTGAAGCCATACATCCTTTTTTTGATGGCAATGGAAGAACCGGGAGGATAATTCTTTTACTATACCTGAAGATTGCCGGTCTCACCGACCATCCTTCACTTTATTTAAGTAACTATATTTTGAAAAATAAAAATGAGTATTACACCAACCTGCGGAATATAACCGAGAAAAACAATTGGGAAGCCTGGGTGCTTTATATGCTTGATATGATAGAAGTAACTTCTGTAAACAGCAGAATCCGGATAGAAAAAATAGATATGCTGATGAAAGCAATGAGTGAGAAAATAAAAAAACAATTACCCAAAATATATACAAAAGATTTAGTAGAAGTGCTGTTCCGGCTGCCATACACAAAAAGAAATTTTATAGAAGCAGCAGGCCTGGGAAATATTAAAACATCGGGAGCTTATTTAAAAAGCCTGGAGGAAAAAGGATTTTTGAAAAGCATAACCGCCGGCAAAGAAAAATTGTACCTGAATTTTCAACTGATGGAGATACTGAAGAAGCAGTAACAATTTTTTCCGCTGTTGGTGTTCCAAAGAAAGCAGCACGCCGTTGCTGTGTGTTGTGTGCAGGCATAGCAGCCGGGCAAAAACACCAGCAACAGAATTATAGGAAACCCTTACTGTAGGGAATCCTTTTCTTGCACCACCCCCGCCAGAGCCTGCTACGGATAATCGGAGGTTTTCAACCGCCGGTTGGGCAAATACAAAACCAAAAAACAATCATTAAGCATCGAAGTCTCTCTGCATTGGCCCTGAAAAAAGGAAATTAATAATCGTAAAATTTAATTAATTTACTACATGACTTACATTGTAAACCCCAAAAATAAAAAAGAAGAAAAAGTGTTGGAAACAATACTCAAAGGACTTTCTATTGGTTTTTATACAGAAGAAAAAGAAGATACCGCTATTGTAAAAGAAATGGAAAAAGGCTGAAAAATAAAACTCCTCACCCCTGCTGAAAAAGCTGCCTTTCTTGCTAAATTAAAATCGGCTAAATGAATATATCCCGATAGCAATCGGGTGCCACAACTCCAACTTACTAAGCCATCCGACACCAGCCTCAGAACTTAAGTTGTTTCAACCAATGTTTCAGGGTGGGGTAACCCTGCCGTTAGTTCCAATAAAATCATGTATTTCCTTCCCCAGATTGTGTAACTCTTTTTACTATCTCAAAGGATATTCTTTTCGGAGTGATTATTGTTGAGGATTTTACAACCAATAATAAATATCATGACAACAGGCAACAACATCTCCACAGCTGAAAAACAAAAAACAATCACTATAAAAAGAACCTTTGATCGGCTGCTTCGTACTGTCTGGAAAGCATGGTCGGAACAGGAAAATATAAAAAAATGGTGGGGGCCAAAGGAATATACTTGTCCCGATTGCACCATTGACTTTAGAGTGGGTGGGAAATTCCTGGCTTCTATGCTGGGTGAAGATGGAAAAAAGATTTGGTCAACCGGTACTTACAGAGAAATCATACCGATGAAAAAAATTGTCAATACCGACAGCTTTTCTGACAGCGAAGGTAACATCGTACCTCCATCGTATTATAATATGCCGGGTGATTGGGAACCGGAGTTATTAATAACAGTAGAATTTGAAGAAGTGAACGGTAAAACAAATATGAAGCTGCAACATGAAGGCTTGCCTGCTGAAATGATTGATGATTGCAAAAAAGGATGGCAATCATCGCTTGATAAAATAGAAATCAACTTTAAATAATTAATCGGACTACTCCAATTTTTCACATCAAATTATATACAATGAGCATTTATAAAAACATCTTACCTGTTGTCTGCATCCTGCTGGGCAGTAGCTTGATTTTTTCCTGCAATAATGAAGAAAAGAAAACAACCACTACCGGATCATCCGATAGCATTACTATTATGGATACCACCATACACGACATGAATACCGTGCAGGATACAATGACGGCTCCTATGGTTACTGCTGCAGTAGCAATGATCAGTGGCACCTTTCCTGATACAGTGGTAACCGGAACGGCAACCTTTGAAACCGTTACAGATGGCAAAATAAAAATGATACTTGCTATTACCGTGGCAGCAAAAGCCAATAAAACGGTAGGCATCCATTTACATGAGCATGGTGATTGTGGTGATAATGGTAAAGCGTCACATGGTCACTGGAACCCAGCGAATGCACCACATGGAAAATGGGGATCAGCAGCCTTTCATGCAGGCGATATCGGGAATGTAAAACTAGATGCTAAAGGCAAAGGTTCTCTTACAATCACTACAGATTTATGGACGCTTGGAGGAACTTCAACTAAAAATATAATAGGAAAAGCGCTCATCGTACATGGCGGAGCAGACGATTATACCACACAGCCTACCGGCAATGCAGGTGAAAGGATCGGTTGCGGAATGATACAAACAAAATAATTAACCTTTTCCGCGTTGGCGGGTGCTCTAAAAAATAACACTCGTTTTCTTCGCCGCTTTTGGTGTTCAAAAGAACGCAACACGCCGTTGCTGGTGTTGTGTCAGGCATAGCAGCCAGGCATAGTTCGACAAGCTCTCTACCACCAGCAACAGAACTTTAGTTAACTCATACCTTAATTCTTTTCAACAATATCGCAGTAGTTGAGTGTCCTCCATTCATTTTGTTGGTGTAGTGACCTTGTCGAACTATGCTTTCTCACAAAGCCATCACACAACACCATCAAAGGCCGCTCAATGGTTTTACAATACCAACAAGGGCAGAAAAGGCTGCCCCAAAATACCAAGTCTTTCCGTGCAAATTTTTTATTATACTTCACATTCTTAGGCTGCTCTATACCACATTCAATACATATTTGAGTAGGATGGTATTTTACTGTGTCTTCTGCAATTTTTCTGAAAAGAAATTCATGAGTAAAAAATATTTATGCAATCATGTTCTTTACCCCTCCATGTATTTGAATTCATTCATTTGGAGATATTTTCTAACGCATCATTTTTGAAAACTTCAATTTGCTGACTTGCCATAATTATTTAATGATTTAAAATATACAACCTTTTTTCTTCCCAGCGTCTCACTAACGCCTTTCACCCACATTTGTCCATAGCCTTCCCTCCAAAAAAATACCTTGATTTTATTCAGAAATAATTTATATTACATAAAAAAACATGCGAAATCCTTTTTTTATTCTATTACTTTTTGTTGCATTTGCTTCCTGCGGTGGCAGTAAATCTGCTGACGATTGTAAATCCACCGCGGGTACACAATGGTCTGCCTTAAAAAAAGATTGTGTAAAACTGTCTGATGTAAAATTCAAATTGAAACCACAGGATGGAGCAAGTGACAAAAGCAGCATGGCTTACCTTGTATTTAGTGGTAATAGCGACAAAGCAGAGGCATTGCTGCCTGCTAACGAATCTACCGGAGTTCTTATTCGTTCAGACGATGTAAAACCCTGGATGAACTCTGTATGGACACTTGAGATAAAAAGTGGTTATTCCCTGAAAAAAAATGGTATTGTTATGTATGCTGAGTAAGCAAACGGTAACCGGTTCTCCCTGCGTGGTGATCTGAAAAAATTATACATCTTTTTTCCGTCCATTTCTCTATGTAAAGACATATGTTTAGACATGGGATATTTCTTCACTGCCCAGTCTTGCAAATTTTTTCGCCGTTGTTGGTCTTCCCAAAAAAAGAAGCACGCCGTTGCTTGTGTTGTGTGCAGGCATAGCCGCCGGTCATAGTTCGACAAGCTATCTACTACCAGCAACAGAACTTTAGTTAACTCATACATTAATTCTTTTCAACAATATCGCACTAGTTGGGTCCTCAATTCATTTTGTTGGTGTAGTGAGCTTCACGATGTTGCGGTATGTTGTGTGCTGGCATAGCATTGAAACTCAAGCCGTGGTTGGTGTACTGAGTTTATCGAAGTATCTCCACCAACCACACCACAAAAAGCGGGAAATAAGGACACTTGACGGAACCCATATTTTCAATAGTGCTGTGGCTGTTTAAAAGACAACCTTCTCTATAGCCTAAAATCAATAAGTTTGCCTGTCATTTAAATAAATCAGGAAATTCATAATTTTCACTTCCTTAACCAG
>JANMLJ010000097.1:0-5000 GCA_031372465.1 Chitinophagaceae bacterium
GCTTACTATTTGTGGTTGTTGCCTGGCCCCGGTTTCTCTTGATAATTCGCCAACTGTTTTTTCAGCGGCATTAAACCAGCGGCTTATGTTTAAATATTTCCGATCTTCTAAAATATCCGGTTCTTCTTTGATGGCTTTTAAAAGAGAGTAGGTCAATGCACCCTGGTTATACTTTCCCATTTCATAAGCTTTCTGATCACTGGCGGAAGCAGATAGAATAAACAGACCGGAACGCTCATTTAATTTCTCCACGGCTTTTATCTGTTTACTTTTATCACCACCTCTTGCAGCTAAAAAATTTTGTCCTTTTTGTCCGATGGAGATCATTTCTTTAATAGCCTGTCCGCTATTGCAGGCATCAAAAATGAGGATACGTTTCTGCGCTTTCATCACCTGTGGTCTGATCCATTCGGTTAGTTCATCAGTACTGATGCCGACGTCTTTTAACGCACCACTAACCGTTGTATTGGAAGCATCAGCCGTTAGAAAATAGAACTTATTATTTTCAGACTCCATAACGCCATGCCCGGCAAAGAAGACAAGCAAAATATCATTGGGCTGGGCTTTGCCGGCAATTTCTGTAAATACCTGGTGGATGCTGTTTTTCTCCGGAAATTTATCCCTTCCCGTTCCTGTATTGATTTTATAAATAAAAACATGTTCCTTACCTTCGGTGTTCAATAATTTTTTTGCACTGGCATCAATGGCATTACCAATGTCAACGGCATCTTTGGCGGCAAACTTCAGATCAAGTTCTTCTCCTTTGTAATCACTTACACCAACTATAATGGCATAAAGATTTGGTAGCACTGCAGATTTTTCATTACCTTTTTCAGTAATGGATACAGAACGGGAGCTGATGGAATTTTTTGCGGTCAAGGCTTTTACGAGGATCTGATTTTCTTTTGTCCCCAAAAAAAATTTCTCAAATTCTTTTTTCTCAACAGACAGCGAATAAATCCCGTTCTGTTGTTTTAATTGCGCCGGTGTATACTTTTTTACTTCGATGCCATTCACATAAATGGTTGTCACACCCAACCCACCTATTCTAGGTGTTATTCTGAATCGGTAATGCAACGCATTATTGTCCATGATATCCACCTGTGGGGTGAGGTTGCAGATATTGAGATCGGTAAGTTTCTGAGCGTTGATAGAATCCCCATCCATGATACGCTGTGCCAGGTTGGGTACCCAAAGCTGGTCTTTTATCTGACTGAGCTCGATGATCTCTGTGCCGCAGGTAAAGTAAAGTAGTTTGCGGGCTGCTTCTGTACCATCATAACGGTTGAAATTATCTACGACGAGGTAGTCGTTATTTTCCAAAGCGATGCGGGTGTAGAGTAATTCCCCTGTCCGGGCATTCCAGATCTTGCTGGTATTGTCTGCCGAGGATGAAAATATTTTCTTACCATCATCCAGGAATTCAGCAAATAATACCGGACCGGAATGACCTGTTAATTCAATTTCGAGCTCACCGGTACGGGTTGCCCATACCCTTACAATATTATCTTTATTGCCTGTTATGACTTTCTTGCTATCCCCACTGAAAGATGCATATTCTATGAATGAACTTCCTCCTTTTAATTCAGTTAGGAATGTCCCGGTTTGAGCATCCCATATTTTTGCGGGAGCTTCCCACGACGCGGTAAAAACATATTTTCCATCGGGGCTAAAGTGGAGGATAGAAAATGATGACTTAATATCTTTTATGACCGCAACCAGTGAACCATATTGAGTATCCCATATTTTAGCCGTTTTATCTGAAGAACGGGTAAGAATTTTTTTACCATCAGGACTAAATTCAGCATCATAAATCGTTATTCCCTCCGCTCCGATCGAAATTAAACTATCAGCCATGTTCCAAATCCTGGCGACACCCTTTGAAGAAACTATTAGTATTTTTTTTCCATCGGGACTAAAATGTGCGGACTGAATAGCTTCCTTGAATTTTTTTAGTTCTCCCAACAGCTTTCCGTTATTAGCATCCCAAATCCTGATCATGCTATCCTTCGAGATGGTAAGAACCTTATTTCCATCGTTATCCAGAGCACAGTAAGTAAATGAGATGCCAATACTCAACCTGGCAATAAGCGTTTTCGTATGGAGATCCCATACTCCGACAGAATTAACCGGCATCTTTTTTTGAACAATTTTTCTTGCATTCGCATCCCATGCAAAAGAACTGGTGCGCGATAACGTTACAATTCTTTTTCCATCCTTACTGAAATCAATAGACCATGTGATGGTATCAGCTTTAAAATAAGCCTGAGGCATTCCTGAAGCTGGATCCCATATTTCTGCCTCATCCCTGGTAGTTGTAAAGACTTTTTTACTATCACCGCTAAGACCTTGCGAGTAATTAAATTCCGTATGACCCATAAGATCTGCGAGGAGGTTACCAGATTCAACATCCCATATTTTAGCACTGTTATCTTCCGAAGCAGTAACGATCTTTTTTCCATCCGGTGAGAAATGTGCTGAATAGATATACCCGGTATGTCCTTTTAGTTCTGTTAAGATCTTACTGGAAACAACATCCCATATTTTAATCGTAAGATATTCCGTGACTGTCAGCATTTTTTTTCCATCAGGACTGAATTCGGAAAAATGGACGGCCGCTGTAAGTCCTTTCAGATCCATGCGTGCTCCTGAACCGGCATCCCAAATCGTAGTAATATTCCCGACAGGATAGAATACTATTTCTCCAGGAATACCCGTATCGACCTTTTTTGGCCTCCTTTGTAAGAGACTATCCTGGGTGGTGGTAACAATTTTTTTCCCATCCGGACTGAACAAAGCAAACCGGAATCCATTTTTCGCACCCGACAATTCTTTCAATATTTTTCCACTTGTCGCATCCCATAGTTTAGTCGTTTTATCTGAAGAAAGGGTAAGAATTTTTTTTCCATCAGGACTAAATACAGCAGACCAGACTTCATCAGTATGCCCGCGTAAGACAAATAAGATATTGCCCGAGATAGCGTCCCATACCTTTGCAGTAGAATCACCGCAGGCGCTTACAATTTTTTTACTATCCGGACTGAATTCGGCAGTTCGAATGATGGTGGCAGGGTTATTTAAGACAAGTAAAAGATTACCGGCTGAAGCATCCAATATTTTAGCGATACTATCGCCAGAAAGCGCAATAATCTTTTTCCCATCCGGGCTGAATTTGACGGGATGGTTGCCAGGTTTAGTCTTAAGATCTAACAACTCGTTTCCTGTTACAGCATCCCAGATCTTTGGTGTTTGATAAAAGTCCGTCGACATGATCTTTTGACTATTCGGACTGAACTGAGTGGAAGTGATACTGGCGGTATTGTTTTTTAGGTCAATCAAACGCTTGCCCGAAACAACATCCCAGACTTTTACATTATCAAAAGACGTGGTAACGATCTTTTTCCCATCCGGGCTGAATGTGGCAAAAATCACTTCACGGGTATGCCCAATCGGCAACATCAGTTTTGGCTCCTGTGCAAAAATTATTTTGCCAAAACAAAGAGTAAGTAATGTTATGACTAATTTCCGGCGCATAGACTCTTTGAAGATAATGAATGTATAATAGAACAAATTTATCTCTGCGAAGCCTATGCTGAATAAGAAAAACTGTAAACTATCTTCCTCCCGGCGGACAATGCTCCCTCAAAAATTTTATTAAAGTGGCATTCAGGTGCTGACTTGTTCCAGCACCTTCAAAAATTCCATGTGAACGATTGGGATAGGCCATCAACTGAAATGTTTTTCCGTTCTTCACCAGTTCATTGATCAATACTTCAGCATTTTTATAATGCACATTATCATCACCGGTGCCATGCATGTATAAAAGATTACCCCGAAGGTTTTTGGCAAAAGTGTTGGGTGATGCCTGTTTATAATCTTCTTCATTTTCATGTGGCACACCCATATACCTTTCTGTATAAACATTATCATAGAAATGCTGATCAGTCACTGCTGATACCGCGATACCGGTTTTGAAGATCTCGGGATAGCGGAACAGCAGGTTCAATGTCATAGCACCACCACCACTCCATCCATGCACTGCCACACGACTGGTATCAATAAAATTCCATTTCAATATTTCTTTGGCGGCCATTGCCTGGTCGCGGGTGTTTAGTACTCCTAATTTCCGGTAAATACTTTTTCGCCACTCTCTTCCTTTTAATGCAGGAGTACCGCGGTTGTCCATCGTGATACCAATATAACCTTCCGGAATCAGTTGTGAAATAAAACGATCAAAATTCGGTTGATCATTGGCGGTGCATGAAGCAGGTTCACCATAGACAAAGAAATACACCGGATATTTTTTTGTAGGATCAAAATTTGTTGGCTTGGCCATGATCCCATCCATCTCTACCCCATCCACTGTTTTTACTTTAAATTTTTCTAATCCGAAACCCAGTTTCGGGGCAGAAAATTTATCATCAGCAGAAGGATAGATCTTTTTATGTTCCGGAAGAACTACCAACCTTACATTGGCAACGCGGCTGATGCTTGCATTTACCTGTGTGGCAAATTTTGCATCGGGAGATAAGCGGTATGAATTGGTGCCATCGAATATCGCCGGTGTCACCCGTATGGTATCCGTATTATTTAAATTAATTCGGTATAAATATTTTTGGGTAGCATCATAAGGACTTGCCTGGAAATAAATATTTCCACCGGCAGCATCATAGGCCACCATATCCGCATCAAAATTTCCTTTGGTCAGCAGTTGTTCATTCCTTCCATCTCTCGACACTTTATAAATATGCAGCCAACCATCTTTTTCGCTATTCCATAAAAATGATTTACCGTCTTCCACCCAGGTCCAGGAAGGACCATCCCAAACAAAAGGTTTTACCACATCTACCCAGGCTTCGTCTTTATCAGTGTAAATCTTATTGGCTTTCCCGGAAACAGCGTCGCAGAGATAAAGATTGGCTTCATTTTGTTTCCTGTTCAACTGTACGGCCATGATCTCTTTATTATTACCGGCCCATTCCATCCTTGCCAGGTAATTA
>JANMLJ010000103.1:0-3378 GCA_031372465.1 Chitinophagaceae bacterium
TACCTCCTGTGTTTTTTCATCAAAAGTCACTTTTGCTCCCGTACGTGCTGCTGCATTTGTCATAATAGTGGCGATAGAATGATTGTATCCTGCTTCTACCGGTGCATTCGGTTGCTTCCTGCTGCGGATACACTCCATCCAGTTACGTACATGTGCAGTGGTTAATGCATCACCACCCGTATTGGCACCTGCTTCTACTTTGATCGCTATATCACTCAAATTTAATTCAGGTAAAAGATTCGGCTGCATTTTCATCGCTGCAGCTGCATTCGCTCTTAACCCACCTTTTGGAGAAACTTTATTGGTGATCAGGTTCAATTCTCCTCCATTGGAATAATAGATCTCACTGGGGTTTTCATCGCCATTATGCATCCGCGACATAAATACCACCTGGAAACCAGTTGTTGGGTCATTGGAAGGACCATACTCAAAAACCGCCGTAGTAGTATCCCAGTTTCTTCTTCCATCTTTCCACATGTACACGCCACCGTTAGCCGTTACGCTTCTTGGATGACCTAAACCGGAGAACCAATGTACCGTATCTATCTGGTGACTCATCCATTGACCCGGCATACCGGATGAATATGGCCAGAATAAACGGTATTCCAGGTATTTCCTGGGATCAAATTTTTCGAATGGGCGATTTAACAGGTATCTCTTCCAATCAAGATCTTCTTCTTTACACTGAGCTACCAGTTCAGGTCTTCTCCAACGACCAGGCTGGTTTACATTCCAGTTTAATTCAACCATAGTGATAGGACCAAATTTTCCCTGTTGAATAAAATCTGCAGCCGCTGTATAATTAGGGCCACTTCTGCGTTGTGATCCTATCTGAACGATACTCTTGGAAGCTTTAACTGCTTTTAATGCAGCCCGGTTATCTTCCATAGTTTCAGCAAAAGGTTTTTCACAATACACATCACAGCCTGCTTTTACCGCCTCAATGGTATGCAATGCATGTTGAAAATCTGCCGTGCTGATAAATACAGCATCCACGGTTTTAGAAGCATATAATTCCTCATTGTTCCTGTAAGCATTGATATCGTGCCCCATTTGTTTTTTAAGGAATGCGGCACCTTCCTCTCTCCGCTTTTTCCAAAGGTCAGAAACAGAAACAATATCAAAATTCATTTCTTTGTAAAATTTCATAAATGGAGGAATATGCGAACTCCGGTGCCTGTCCGAAAATCCTATAACGCCAACCCTTACCCGATCATTGGCCCCAATAATATTTGCATAACTTTTTGCACTAAAACCCATGGTAGCAAAATAGACGCCGGCAGTTGCTTTGGCGGATTGTTTGATAAAATCCCTTCTTGTTTTTGACATTTTATAATTTTTATGTGTGAAAAAGTTATTTTAATTCCCGTATTTTAATACTCCGGTAAGCTACATGCGTGCCATGCTCCTGTAGTAAGATATGGCCTTTTGCTGCCATACCAAAATCAGGAATAGCGGCATATTTACTTTTAGCCACCAATGCATAAAAGTATTGAGTTCCCCGTTGGTATTCCACAACTTTCCAGCCATTGATCCAGTGCTCCACACGCCCATCAGGAAATACGATTATCCTGCCCCGGTTCCATTCTCCAATAGGGATCTTCTCCCGGCCATTCTTTTTTGCAGGGATCAGGTCATACAGCGAAGCCAGTTTCCGGTTGCCAATTGAACCCAGTTTGGCATCAGGATGTTTATCATCATCCAATACCTGGTATTCTAAACCAATAGCAGAGCCCGATGTCTTTACTTTTTCTGTTACAAAATATTTTACGCCCGAATTAGCTGTATCCGATAATTGAAATTCAAACTGCAGATCAAATGCACTGAATTCTTCAACAGTTACAATATCACCCCCGTTTTGCGATTCTGCATTACTCCCTTTTTTTACATGCAATACGCCATCACTTATATACCAGGTGTTATCCGGAAAATAATCTTTATTAGCACCTCTCCATCCAGCGGTGGTTTTACCATCCCATAATAACCGTACACCTAACCTTTTTTCATCTGCTGAAATATCATTGATAAGTGTATTTACAATAAACACATCATCAACAGGAGATGGTTTCAGATTTTTTGTCTGGATGCGTACATTTTTCCAGCGAATCTCTTCCCCGGCATTTTTTGCATCGTTGATAGCATGCACCTGCAATGCAATAAAACCGGTTGGAGTCATATCATCAATCAGGTGCGCACAGGCAATACCATTTACCCAGGTACGGATGCTGTTCCCGATACATTCTATCCGGTAACGGTTCCATTGATTATGCTTAAATGCAGTTTTGGCAGCCGGATTATTTTCCATGGAATATAACCAGCCCCTGCGGGCTTCATCATAAATGCCACCGCTCCATGCACGATCGGCTGGATCAATCTCCATTTGATAACCATGTACTCTCTCCGGCGTCTTCTTGTCATTTACTTTACATGTATCGTTGGCATCCTTGATCTCGCTTCGGAACTGAATTCCTGAATTCATACGGTCATTTACTTTAAAATCTACTTCAAAAATAAAATCACCATATTCTTTTTCGGTGGCCAAAAAGGAATTGGGCTCGTTGAATACGGTAGTGCCAACGATTTCACCATTTACAACTGTATAGCGGGCTTTCCCATTCAGTTGTTTAAAACCTTTAAGATCTTTTCCATTGAATAAATTTTCCCATTGTTCCCCTTTTTGCGCCAGCACAGGTATAAAATGTAAAGACAAAATAAGTCCGAGTACTAAAACTTTTTTCATATTGATTAATTTAACGATTGAAAGTGTATAATCAGCAATAGCCTGATTGAATAGAAAAGAGTACAATTGGTGTGATTGCATGGCAAGTATTTTTTCAGCAAAGTTGATTTTATTTTGGCAGGGATTAAATTGTATGGCTAAATTAATTTGCGAAAACGATGTAGTATATTAGTTGCAAACTTTCTGTTTGCAGGTTTAAAAATGGCCAATCATTTATTAATCATCTCTACCTTTTTGATATTTTTTATCAAAACCAATAGCTCTTTCTTTTTCTTATTAAAAACGAGTACGCTGTCTTGCTGTTTTTGAATGACTCCTTCAATGATGATTTCATCCTTGAATCCGATTACTTTCAACGGGGTTTTATGTTCGATAAAATAGGTATAAGCCGATTTGTGATAATCAGTTATCACCGCATTGGACATTACACCGCTCCCTTTTTTGGTGGTAATAAGTATATCACCTGCCGACCCCTGTGCGCCTTTTGCCGTAGTGGTAGCTGCATCTTTTAACACGGAGATCGCATCTACATCCTGCGGACTGATATTGGCGATATCTCCATTAAAAATTGACCCATCCAAAACAAATAACGGAGGGTTCTGACTTTTTAAACTGCCTGTTCCCCTTACAATGATGCT
>JANMLJ010000109.1:0-2789 GCA_031372465.1 Chitinophagaceae bacterium
CAGAAAAGTTTGAAATGCTCCGCTCTTTAGGTGCCGATTATTTTATCGATTACACAAAAGAAGATTATACCAGGAGTGGTAAGCAATATGACCGGATACTCGATGTCATTGCACATCGTAATGTTGCTGATTATAAACGGGCACTAAAACCCGGAGGCATATTTGCGATGATTGGTGGATCTATGGGTGGTCTTTTATTACAATTCATTTTCATTTGGCCCTTACTTTCAAAATTCAGCAACAAAAAGTTGGGGTTAATGGGATATCGGCCAACGAGGAAAGATCTTGAATACCTTAACCAGTTGGTGGAAGAAGGCAAACTGATAACTGTTATAGATAAATGTTACCGGTTAGAGGAAGTACCTGCGGCATTTCAATATTTTAGCACCGGAAATATACAAGGAAAAATCATTGTCAATATTTTAGACAGCAAAATAATATAGATAAGTCATACACTTTTTCCTTACCGGATATTGCTTTACTATTTTGTTAAGAAAATCCTGTAAAATGACTGATCATTTTATAGGCCAGGATGTCCAAAGTGTTTTCAAAAAAAATGATAAATGGCAGCAGTTAGTCACCTGTAAATAAGAAAATATGACTAAAAATGCTTTAGCTTTACCTGATAATGAGAAAATCGGTCATGCCAACACAATTTAAGATCACCATTTCAAAAGAAATCATTGCACAATGTAAAAATTGTGGAACGGATAATGATGCCCGCCTGGTTGAGAATAATTGTGCCATTGCTATTGCCCTGACAGATGTTTTTCCAAAAGTATATGTTACCAATCTTTTTATTTTTCCATTCGGAATCGATAGTGAGCTAAGAATTCCAATGCCACTAATTGCACAACAGTTTATCAACTTATTTGACGGATTCAGTCTAATGCCCGGCTTGCGCATACTGCTTCCTGCATTTGAATTTACCATTGACATCCCGGATGAGGTGGTTGAGCAAATAAATATAGATGATGTGAAAGAGTTGATAGAAAAAACTGAAACAGGTTATCATAAAGCAAGTGTGATAACGCCAGCTTTAGTTCCCCGCCATGGTGCATATTCGTAAAGTAAGCCTTCTTACCTGCTGAATGTTCTCACCACTTCGCAGCTGATACCGCAAAGGAAGGTTGCTCATTATTTTCTAATGAAACTCCGTATTCGCCGAAGCCTGTCTCCATGAAAATTGGAATGCCATAGTCCGGCATACAAAGCCATCTGACACATATCTTGGAAACTTATCTCAAAATTTTTTTAATTTAAACTGATATTAAGGTAGCTTTAATACAAACCATTACGGCAATGCAAACAATGATGATATAGACATGTTGATAAAAGTTATATTGTCAAATTGAAAATCATGAAAAAATATTCCATCGCCATTCTGATTTTTGGGGAATCAGATTCAAAAAGAAATGCTCTTGCTGAGGATAAGTACAGAGGTCTTGTATCCGCTTTCCAGGAAAAAGGATTCGGTGTTGATGCTGTTATTTATAATGATTTGCTGACTGATAATCTTGCCAGGGAATTGCTCCACTATGATGGTATATTGGTTTGGGTAAATCCAATTGAACAAGGACAGGACAGGAAAACCCTGGATGCATTACTAATGGAGTTGTCAAATAAAGGTTGTTTTGTTTCTGCTCATCCTGAAGTAATTTTAAAAATCGGCACAAAGGATATATTGTATAAAACCAGGGAGATGGAGTTTGGTGGAAATGTTAATTTGTATCACACCTTTGAAAAATTTAAAGAAGAATTTCTCCATCCGGACAATCCACCGGGCATAAGAATTTTGAAGCAATATAGGGGAAATGGTGGAAACGGCGTTTTTAAGGTTGATACTGGTTATCTTAAAAATAACAAGATAGGAATTACACATGCTACAGGTGATGATGGAGAACGAATATTGACAACAGCTATTTTTGTAGAAGAGATGAAATTTTATTTTACAAATAATGGGTTTCTTATAGACCAGGAATGGAACCCCCACATCATCAATGGAATGGTTCGATGTTATTTAACGGGGACTAAAGTGACTGGCTTTGGCTATCAGGAAATAAATGCACTTTATCCAAATACCAAAGCAGGTGGAATTCCCAAAAAACCTGGCAAACGATATTATTTCAGCGAAGATTGCGGTTTGTTTCAGGATTTAAAAGATATCATGGAAACCAGTTGGGTACCCGACTTACAGAAAATTACTGGCATACCAAATGAAATGATGCCAGTAATATGGGATGCAGATTTTTTTATTAATAAAATCAATACTAAAAACACCAAAGAAAAATATACGTTATGCGAGGTAAATGCCAGTTGTGTGTCACCATTTCCTGAAAGTTCCATTCCCTATATGGTAGAAGATGTCTGGAATAAAATTGAAGCAAAAAAATCAATTAATAAAACGATTCCTGTTGTCCGTAGTCCTCGGCCGTAGCGGGTGTTCCCTGTTGTCTGTAATGTTGTTCTTCCCTGCCAGATGTCTTCACCGTTTGTCAGCCGATGCTTTATTGCCCGGCCTTTATGAGTAGTGTGGAAACGATTGCTAATCTGCTCGACGTAATTCTGTCTGAACTACGTAGTACAGCCAGTGCAACAATGCCATCTGACACTCGTCAGGAGAACCAGAATATCCTACTTTTCTCAAACAATATCCTGCAATGATTGTTGTTTTTAAAAAGTATGAAATGAAATTTCTATCCCTCCTGCTACCGGTATTCCTTTTTTTGCCCGAAAATGCACTTAAAGTAGCATTCGGAACTTCCGCAAACAGAACCAATACCTGGGCA
>JANMLJ010000125.1:0-6485 GCA_031372465.1 Chitinophagaceae bacterium
ATAATATCAGTCACTAATTTTTGTGAATCACTTATATCATTAAAAGCTTGTTCTCTTGTAAGCGTCCGCATATTTATATGATGCTGACCATGAAGACCGATCTCATGTCCTTCGGCTGCAATCTTTTTTACGAGATCAGGGCGATGGGTAGCCAGCATTCCTAATATAAAGAAGGTGGCTTTTTTATCTGTATCATTCAGCATCTCCAGCATTATATCTGTCTGCCGGTCAATGGTAACAGGTAAGGGTGGCGTTAATACACCGCTTCTATCTCTTCCTAAAAGCTGTCCGAAATCCTCCCAATCAATAGAAAGGGTAAATGCATGTTGTTTATTTTCCATTGACAACCAGATCTATTGCTTCAATATAAGTTTTTACAACAATTTTTTTATCAAACTCGCTGATCATTTTTTCTCTTCCTTTTGCTCCCATTTTTTCTCTTTCTGCTGCTGACAAGTTTATCATCTTTTTCATTTTCTCAGCAAGGTCTTTACCATCTCTTACATTACAAAGAAACCCATTCACCCCATCTTCCACAATATCACGGCACCCGGTAACATTGGTGGCAATCAACGGACGTGCCATGCTGGCGGCTTCGAGCAATACATTACTCATCCCTTCTCTGTAGGAAGGCATTACCACACAGTCAGCATCAGCCATAAATGGCCTTACATCTTTTTGCTTGTCATGATAAACTATCCATTTTTTTTCAATCCACTCACTCAATTCTTCTGCAGTAACCGTTAATGATTTTGTATTTCCTGCCCATAACGGTCCGATAATATGAAACGCGGCATTGGGATAATTTTCTTTTAGTAAGGAAGCCGCTTCAACAAATTCCATCACCCCTTTATCTTTTACCAAACGGCTGATAAACAGAAAAATAAATTTTCCATCATTACTCCGGGTTGATGGCAGCGGAGTAAACTTATCATAATTAACTCCGGAACCAGGTACTCTTTTTGCCTGTTCTCTTTTAATATATTTTCTTTCAACAAACGCTTCGAGGTCATCAAAATTGGGAAAGAAAACAAATTTTGTTTTTTTAAGCACCCATTTGTACAATTGTCTTGCAACAACATATGAGATACTGTTACTTTCAAATAGAGGGCCAGTGCCTGTAATAGTTGATATCGTTGGAATAGTTAATTTTCTTGTTACTATATTTCCGTAAATGGCCGGGCGAATGGTAAAGGTGAGACAAACATCCGGTTTTAGTTCTTTCAATGCTGTATGCAGTTTTGAATTATATTTTACAGCTGAAAGTGGATTCAATACACTTTTTCCAACATCAATAAATTTTACTATTCCTTCTAAATCTCCATTCTTAAAAGAATCATCCACTTCTGTCAATACCGTAATCTCATATCTTTTAGACAGCTCTACTACCAGTTCATGCCGGATAGAATATACACCCAACTCATGATTTTCTATCAGGGCTATCTTTTTTTTGGATTCGCTCATCTTATCTTTTACTTCTTATTTTTTAACAACCGGTAATATAAATACTGCCAGATAGTTGGATGATACCATAAATTACTGGGCGCTGTTGACGTAATTTCCGGCTTAAGTTGTCCATACACTGCATCCTCTACTGCTTTTTTCAGCAACGGCAATCCTTCACCAAGTTGTAAATACGGATAGGTGGTAAAATTATCCTGATGATTTACAATTAGTTTGTTCTGATATAAAATGCCACCGGTGTCAATTCCCTTATCAACCAAATGAATGGTAACACCACAATGTTCAGGATCATTGTTTACTACTGCCCAGTAACCGCCATGAACACCCCGGTATTGAGGAGTGATGCCCGCATGCATATTGATAAAAACAGCACTGCACCTGTCTAATAATTTTTTTGCTATGATCCTTGTACCATTCACAATTACTATATCGGGCTTCATCTTTTCCAATAATAAGATACAGGCCTCTTCATTCACCGTTTGAAAATGCGTAAACTTTTCTTTTGGAATTGCTGTCTGGTCAAACAAATAAAATTGTTTTATTTCTTGTATCCTTTTTTTACTGAATAAATTTAAAAAAGGAACAATCAACAGGGAGAAGGCTATTTGTCCGCATACCCTGAAAAACCCCAGCCGTTTAAATCTTCTTTTGGCCAATGCCATTCCCCGAAGCGGTTCTTCTGTAATAAGTGCTGCTATCGGAAAATCTTTATCCAGATAGTTATAAAGAGCGGTCGTAGAATAACATTCCGTGCAAAGCAAAATAATTTTCTTATTCATGTCACGCTTACCCGCTTATTTGCCGGATGCAGTTGTCATTTTGTATATTTCTGCCATGGTAAGGCTTTGCAGATTATACTTTTTTTCAAGTAGCTGATAATGCTCCAGTATTTTAAGCAGGATGGAAAAATTTTTTTCCATGTTTTGCCCGAAATTATGCGGATGCCACCAAAGGTGATAAATCTTCTTTTTCCTGGCTGCAGCCGTCATTTCCCTTTTAATACGTATTACTCTAAGTCCTTCCAAAAAAGAAAGTCTTTTACTATATGGCCGAAGAAAACAACTGGAGGGGATATTCATCAATCCATCATTCATGGTAACTTTCACTAATCTGCTTCCATTAACAGGCAAATAATTGTCCAAAAGTCTGCAAAATCGTTTCCACAAACCTTCTTCCGCTTTTGCTTTTAACTGGTACATCCAGGAAGGATAATTACCGCGGTAACACTTAATGCCTTGTTTTTTACATTCCTCTAAATGGTCTGTCTTAAACTGGTTAGCAGGAAAAACAATGCTGTATAAATCTATATTTTCTTTTTTAGCTACGGCAACTGCTGCACTAAGATCATGGAAAAACGCAGTGGGTGTTTGTCCGGGTTCGAGGCAGTAATAGTGAGAAAAAGTATGTGTAGCCATTTCCTGGCCGGGTGTATCGATAATTTTCCTGATTAATGACGGAGCAAAATGATAAGGATCATCCTCTTCATTATTACCCACCTGTTCGGCCACTATATAATTGGAAACTTCTTTCCGTACATAATCCGGTCTATGCTCCGGCTTTACATAAGCAAATAATTCTTCTTTGCTTTTACAAAACAGCATTCCTACCGTAGCCCAGGTAGCATGTATATTTTTCTCCCTGAAAATTTGTAACAATCGTTTTATAATCTCCGGAACATTGCGCAAATTCTCATTGTAACTTTCAATAGTATGGGTATCGCTAACACCCCAATGAATTTCAAAATCAAGCGATATGACAAAGGTCCCCGAATTCATTGTCCCACTTATTGTTTATAAACTTTTTGATACCAGAGTTCCAGGGTAAACGCCAACCACAACATCTTAATTCTTTTTTCTGCCGGAACTTTTATTTTATCATCAAAAAGGCCTTCGATAAATTTTTTACTGATAAATGAAGTATAATAAGCATCGCTACTCATCAGGTAGTCTCCTATTACCGGCCGCAATTGATTATTCACCCATTCTTTCAAGGGTGGTTCAAAACCACGTTTGGGTTGATTAATTAAAAGTTGAGGAAGGTATTTTTCAGCCAGTTTCCGGAGCAGGTATTTTGTCTGTACGCCCCGTATTTTATAATTGTCCGGCAGACCGGGTACATATTCTAATATTTTCTTACAAAGTAATGGGCTTCTTCCTTCTAAAGAATTGGCCATGGTGGCAATATCAATCTTTACCAATAATATTCCGGTCAGAATATTGTCAAAATCAAGGTTCATTATTTTCTGGAGTCCGGATAAGCCTGAATCGTTCATTGCATCAAAATCCTTTTTCACTGGCCCCAGGAAATCATCATTACCCAGCAAATACTTTTCATATCCTTCAAAAATATCAATTGTAGAAGTCAGGTATATATCAAGGTTATTTTTGCGGGCAATATCGGTAAGGCGGTATAAAAAATTATACTTACTTTTCTTGTTGTGAGATGCGGGCATCAATGAATGAATACCTGAGGCAAATTTCCGGGCTAATTTACCTGATTTAAAAAAATCATATTTTGAAAATGGCACATAACGCCGGTAACCTCCGAATATCTCATCGCCTCCATCACCATTTAAAATAACCGTTAGATTTTCTTTTGCTGCTTTACTTACATAATAACTTGGGATAGCAGAGTTGTCAAAAAAGGGCTCTCCGTAATTCGTCATAATCTTTTCTACATCATTGATAAGATTATCATAGGTGATTTTTATTTCATAATGATTGGTTTTGTATTTCTCTGCCACCAGTTTAGCCAGTGGGGCTTCATCATATACTCCGTCAAATGAAACAGTAAATGTCTTTAGTGTGGAGCTATACTCTTTGGCTATCGCAGTTACAATACCGCTATCGATACCACCACTAAGAAAGGAACCAACTTCCAGGTCAGAGGATTCAACCCTGTTCTTTACCGCTTCATGCAACATGTCATCAACTTTTGTCAATGCGGTAGTAAAATCATCCGTATTTTTTTGCTGATAGTAAGAATGAATGTTCCACCATTCTTTTACTTTAACGACTGTATCTGTCAACGAAACATTAGCATATGATCCGGAAGGAATTTCAAAAACATGCTGATAGGCCGTAGCTCCATGGTAGAAATACCCCATTCTTACATATTCCTGAATATTAGTATCATTTATAGAAAGTGGCAGTTGATTACGAAGTGCCTTTAATTCGCTGCAGAATACAAATTTTTTATCATCAGTAAAGTAGTAGAGCGGCTTTTTTCCTGCTCTGTCTCTGGCAAGGAAAAGGTTTTGTGACGTACTATTATAAATTGCCAGCGCAAACATTCCATCAAAATCATGCAAACAGTCAGGTCCTAATTTTGCATAGGCATGTAAAATTGTTTCCGTATCTGAATGCGTTGTACAATCAAGGTTATATTTTTTCCTAATCTCCAGATGATTATATATCTGTCCATTGAAAATGATGGTCAGGTCTTTATATTTCATCGGTTGTTTGCCGGAAGCTATATCCAAAATGGCCAGTCGATGGTGGTGCAACTGAAGTTTATCAGTTGTAAAAGTATCCTGCTCATCCGGCCCACGATGCCAGAGATCTTTGGTGAGTAACGGAATATCCAGTTTATAATTTATAGATCCTGCAATACCACACATAGTTACAGCCTATCAAGAAGTGAAGAAAATAAAATCACCGGTAATTTTTGCTGAATAAATATTTTGCAACAAACCTGTTACGTTTTATATTTGGAATCTGCGCCACTAAAATAATTATCATAGCCAGGAAAAATGGCATCACCGGGATTTTATAGCGTACCAGTGATCCAAAATTATTAGTAGTAATTGCCACTAAGCCTGATAGAAAAAAGGAATAGACAAACATAAATACAAGAATCGGGGAATTAAAAATGCTGGAAAAGAACTTTTTGAATCCAAGTTTGATTATTGCTAAAAGAAATAAATAGAATAGTATAAGTGATTCTACAGCACTGATAAGCATCACCGGGTTATTTACTTCCCATATATAGGGGCGGAACAAACTTGCATTCACCGCTTTGGGAAACATGATCAGTAAGGAACTAATGGATCCGTCCAGGGTTCCGATATCAAATACAGAGCCTCCAGCCTGGTTATAACCCTGCTGTGCAGTAGTAACATACTGATTAATATTCTGGGCCTTATACTGACCTGCTTCAAGAAACTCCGAACGGAGCATAAACTGAATTAAAAACACTACAGATCCTCCAATTATTGCGAAAAGAACTACAAATGAACCATACCGCAGGCTTTTATCCTTTATTTTACTATTTACCTGTAAAAAAAACCAAAGTGCTAAAGCCGGAACCACTGACAACAAAATGTATGGCTTGGTAAAGAATAAAATGGCGCCCCAAAATATAAGTGATGCTGCATGAAGAAGAACTAATTTTTTATTAAAAAAAAGCTGATAGAAGCTATATACAAAAAGTCCAAGAGAACCAAGACATACAGAATCCTTTGTAATAGCTGAACCCCAGTATACCACGGAAGGGAAAAATAAAAAACAAATGGCCATTCCTTTTTTGATATGAGGATACAATGAAGCAAAAACCGTAAAACTTTTCCAGCAACCCCAGAAAGCAAAAAAGCTATAACACATGGAAATGGACGTATAACTATTTCCAAAAATATAGGAGAAAAACAACCCAAAACGTGGCACCTGGAAATTACTGGCTTTTACGAGGTACCCAAGGTTGTCGCCCAGTTTATCATTAACAATAAAAGGCACTAATGGACTACCGAACTTCAACTGAACTTGACCATATATTGCAGTTAAATTCGCTGGATCGTCATTAACTGCCGCTTTAAGATCCAGCAAGGCTACGTAATAACGATTCGTATCACCACCTTTGAAATAATATTGAATAACCAACCCGAAAAGAATAGTAGCTGCCATTTTTAAAGTCAACCCGTAGATAAAATAATTCTTGAGCTCCCTTGATTGAATTCTACTACTGATTGATTTTCCCAAAATGAAAAAGAAAATAAATGTTAGTGGAATAACCAACAAATCATAATC
>JANMLJ010000138.1:0-2259 GCA_031372465.1 Chitinophagaceae bacterium
TTGCCAATATATTAATGCATTCCAGCCCTGATGCAATGGCGGAAATGAAAAAAATATTCTGGAAAGGAACTGAACATTGGGATAAATTACTGATAGAAAGAGCAGCTATCAGCGGCCGGTTGGTGCTTAGTTCATTTACCCGGGACGCTATTGCAAAATTTAAAACTAAAAAATAGTTTTTTATTCTCCTTCATAATACGTTATCTCAAAAGCTGTCACTTTTTTATTATTCAGGTAAAAAATTATTGTGTTATTACTGTCATCAGATGATACCAGTACAACTGACCGGGTTTTACTCCGCCGGGTATATTTCTCATCTTCATACTCCGGCCAGATATTCAGTATACTATTTTCATACGCAGTAATAATTTTCATTTTGTCATCACCGATTTTAATGCCCGATCTGGTCTGGCATAAAGGGCTGCTTGTCTTTATACCATGTAAATAAATGGCTGCTTTATTTTCGTTGGTGTATTGCTTTGCCAGGTATAGGATAACATCAATGTTTTTATATTTCGTCTTTATCGTATCTGCATAACCAGAATCATTATCTGATAAATATCTCAGGGTGATTTTTTTATTCAATATTTTTTCCAGCTCAGCTTTTTGTAAGCCAATCTTTAATAAACCTATCCCATCCATTGTTACCAGATAATCGTTACTTTGGGCAGATGCTTTAATTGACGATGCAATAAAAAGCAGGATAAAAATATTTTTCATAAAGGGTTTAATTATTAGTAACTAAAAGTATACATTATTTCAATGCCGCATAAAATTTCTACGTTTACTGCAACCAGTTTTCAAAGGATTTGTGAAAAGCTTAGCAACCAGGATCTGGATTTAGCAGCAATTATTTTGCAGCATGGCTACCCACCAATGTGGACAAGGCCGGCTACGTTCCAAACGCTTATTCTCACTATTCTTGAGCAACAGGTTTCGCTGGCTTCCGCTTATGCTGCATTCAGGAAGCTGAAAGAAAAAATCGGGTATGTAACTCCGGCAAAAATTTTAAAAATGACCAATGAAGAAATGAGAGCCTGTTATTTTACCCGTCAAAAAATTGTGTATGCAAGAGAACTCGCTATCGCTATTAAAAAAAGAAAAATAAACCTGAAAAAATTATCCCTGCTGCCTGATGAAGCAGTGAGGAATATCCTTATCCAGTTAAAAGGTATCGGAAACTGGACGATTGATGTGTACCTGATGCATGCATTACAACGAACTGATCTGTTTCCGCTGGGCGATATTGCATTAGTCAATAGCTTAAAAGAAGTAAAGCAATTGCCAAAAGATATAAGTAAGGAAAAGATGCTGGAACTAGCGGAGTCCTGGAGGCCATATAGAACAATCGCTGCGATGATATTATGGCATGCATATATTAAAAAAAGAGGAATAAAGCTAGGAGAATAAAAGAGTAAAAGAGAAAAGAAGGGAGGCTGTCCCAAAAGTCAATTCAAGAATAAATGCCGGTAAGGCGATAAGACGGTAAGTGTTGAAATTCAACTACTGTTTTCTTCCCGACCTTCCGTCTTCCCGGCAATATTTAATTTTTGAGACATCCTCTTCCGTGCCGAAGTTATTAAACATCCTATGAATGCCCTCCTTCATTAAAGGCACTTTAAAATTAATGAGCATTCCATGTTTAAGATTTAATAAAGACAAGTGAGTATGAATTTGGTTAAAATATACCGGGTGTAACGGGAGAAGAGAAATAAAGCTAGGAGAATAAAAGAGAGAAAGAGAAAAGAAGGGAGTCGACTACGTCAACTCTTCTTTACCGAAGTTATTAAACACCCTATGAATGCCCTCCTTCATTAAAGGCACTTTAAAATTAATGAGCATTCCATGCTTCAGATTTAATAATGAAAAGTGTGTATGAATTTGGTTAAAATATACCGGGTGTAACGGGAGAAGAGAAATAAAGCTAAGAGACTAAAGGAGAGAAAGAGAAAAGAAGGGAGTCGACTACGTCAATTCTTCTCTACCGAAGTTATTAAACACCCTATGAATTCCTTCTTTCATTAAAGGCACTTTAAAATTAATGAGCATTCCATGTTTAAGATTTAATAAAGACAAGTGAGTATGAATTTGATTAAAATATACCGGGGGTAACGGGAAAACGGACTTTAGCTCAAGAACCAGTTTATCCTCTATAAGCAAATCAATTTTGTAAGCGTCTTTTATAAATAATTCATCATATTGGATAGGTAGCAAAAACTGTCGTTGGACTTTTAAACCTAGTTTGGTTAACTCATAATA
>JANMLJ010000171.1:0-6482 GCA_031372465.1 Chitinophagaceae bacterium
CATTATCTGCAGGTGTTTTACCTGCCGGAACTAATACTGATGGAAGGTTAGGAAGTATTACCAGTTCATCATGCAATTGTTTTTCAACATCAGCTAATTTTTCTGTTATTGGTTGTAAAGTAGATTTCAATGCTGCTACTTCCTGCTTCTTCAAATCGGCTTCCTCTTTTTGTCCTTTAGCCATTAATGCGCCAATTTCTTTAGAAGTACTATTCACCTTTGCCTGGTTATTATCAAACTCCCCCTGGAGTTTTTTTCTTTCATCATCTAACGCAATAATTACATCTACTAATTGGACGTTTGTAAAATGTTTAATCGCCAGTTTTTCTTTCACTTCCGTAGGGTTTTGCCTTAATACCTGTAACTGCAACATTTAATTTAAATTTGCCGCAAAGATAAAGGAGGCTGTCTCAAAAGTATTTTTTTTGCCACTAAGGCTCAAAGTCACAAAGTAAAGAGAAGTTGAAATTCAAATATTAGTGTCTTCGAGTCTTCGTGGCAGCCTTTTCAATTTTACACGGATCGCTTAAGCGAAGAAGGGACCTTAAAAATCACAGACTTATCTTTGCAGGATGATCGCAAACGATGACTTACAACAACGCTGGTGGAACCTGGAAGCTAAACTGGTAGACCGGTTTGGGAAAAAACCAGATGTAGAAACAGTCCTGTTCCTGATTGGCATCCAGGAATTTGGTGATATCAAAGAAAAATTTACCAAAGAACAAAAACAAGACCTGATGCATATTGCCGTATGCAGTTTACTTTCCCCCAGCGGATATTATGAATTGGAAAGTGTAGACCAGGATGGCTGGCCTCACTTTAAACAACTAAAGGCCATGCCCGATATGAATGCCTTTGAACAGGAAAATTTTTTAAAAGATCATATCTTGCTCTATTTTGAAGATCATGACCTCAACGATTAAATTTCTATATGAAAAAAACACTTTTTTTACTGCCGTTTTTCTTTATTGCTACTGTCTCCTTCTCACAAAAAGATTCAACCGTTACTAAAAAAGACAGAAAAAGAAATGTACTGTTGCAAACAAGTATGGGAGACATTATCATTCGTTTATCCGACTCCACTCCCCTGCACCGGGATAATTTTTTGAAGTTGGCGAAAGTTGGATTTTTTGACAGTGTGCTGTTTCATCGGGTGATTAAAGATTTTATGATACAGGGAGGCGACCCCAACAGTAAAAATGCAAAGGCCGGAGTACAATTAGGTAATGGTGGGCCAGGCTATACTGTTCCGGCTGAATTCAGAAACGCTTTATTTCATAAAAAAGGGGTTATAGCTGCAGCCAGGTCAGGAGATAATATAAACCCCACTAAAGCAAGCAGTGGCAGCCAGTTTTACATCACACAGGGAAAAATCTTTACAGATGCCGGTCTTGATTCTTTAGAAAAAGGAAGGATTGGAAAAAAAATACCTGAGGAATACAGGGCCGCTTACAAAACAGTTGGCGGCACACCGCATCTTGACTTTAGCTATACCGTATACGGTGAAGTAGTAAAGGGAATAGAAACAGTTGATAAAATTGCAGCTGTGCCAACAAACAGGGACCGGCCAGTGACAGATGTTCGGATAATTAAAGCAAAACTGATCAAAAGAAAAAAATATAAAAATTGATGCTCCCAATTAAAAAAGCCTTATCCTGTTTATAAAAGGATAAGGATTTTTTATTTTTATAGTATGGATTATTACTGTTGCATTCCTCCGTTATTCTCCGTACGCTTCGTTTCTTCTTCCACAGCTGATTTCCGTTGACGGGCGGCTTTCACCTGGTTGCTTCCAAACCGGTAATTGAAATTCAGTTTGAACAGTGGTAATTCCATATGTCCGTTAAATGAACTGTATACACCAGCAAAGTCAGAACTTCCGCTCCATTTCATTGTTTGAAAAACATCGCTTACTGCTGCTTTTACTGTACCCTTTCCTTTAAAGACTGTTTTTTGTAAACCAAGATCTACAGTGCCCATTGATTTTGTTCTGATTACTCCCTGCCAAACAGATGGTGAAAGGAATAAACCACTTAATTCTCCTGTCCAGCCTTTGCCAAGATTAAAACTGTTTTGCATAAAATAGGTAACACTAAATACTTTGAAATCAACTTTCCTTGCTCCCCCCCCAAAATCTGCTACATAATGAGAATAGTTTACATTGGTAGTAACAAAGAAACTATACCATTTATACTGGAAAGGATAGCTGATGTTCAGGCTTATTACATCCTGGTTGGCCAGGTTTCTTTTGGTCAGAAAACCTTTTGTTTTATCAATTGTATCAGGTAGCAGCACAAAAATATCGTTTACATGACTGTAATTTAATTTTGTAGTAAGCCTGTATTTATAAATATGAGTAATACTAAAACTATTCGTGTATTGCGGTCTAAGCAAGGTATTTCCTTTCATATAAGAGTATTCACTCACTTTAAATTCAAAAGGATTAAGATCCTGGTAAGCCGGGCGGTCAATACGGCGGCTATAGGCTATTGTCCATTGTGCCATCGGGTTTTTATTAAATGTCAAGGCAGCACTTGGAAACAGATCGGTATAATCTCTTTTAAAAGTAGAATCATAACCTGTCCAGTTGTTCGTTTCTTTTTTAAATCCTTTTGATATACCTCTTGAATGTGTATTCTCTGCCCGTACACCAAACTGAAACATTATTCCCTTTTTTAACTGCTTGTTATAATTCACATACAAAGCATTGATATTCTCTTTGTAACCAAAATTGTTACTTTTTGCAGTATCAAGTCTTTTATTGTTTGAATAAACATCATACCGTTGAAAATCATTGTCTGTATCTACTATACCTATTTTTCCACCAAGTGCTAACCGGCCACCTTTATAATTCTGCTCATAGTCTGTTTTCACAGAATATATTTTTATATCTGTTGGTGAAAGCATATTATAAATAGCCCTGTTAGTTTCTGTAATTCCATTTGCCAGATAATAATAATTAGGCTGATACTGGTTTGACCTGATTTTAAAGAAACCATAATCAGCATCAATATTTAATTCCGCACCCCCGGTAACTGCATAACGGTAATTCAGGTTGGTATTCACATTATTCCTCGTCATATCATTGGTATTGGTCGCTTCTAGAATTTTTACCAATTGATTTGTGGGGATATAGGTAAAATACATCGGTCCTGCGGTGGTAATATCATTATCAGCAATGTTTCCGCTAACAGTGGCACCAACCGTGCTTTTAGCATTGATAAAATAATCTAACCCAGCCTTAAAGCCGTGCGTATTATTTTTGAAAGTCATCTTGTTACTTTGATCAAAAGAGGTATCAAACTGTACTTTATGAGAATTCATCTCCATCAGATTTTTCCCATTATTGTAATTATAATTACCAAAGATGTTTATTTTTTTATTCCGGTAGTTTAGGTTTAACCCACCATTGAATTTTGGATAAACACCCTGTACAAATCCACCATTTACAGAACCATTGGTACCAAAGGTTTTATTTTTCTTCAATTTAATATTGATGATACCGGCATTTCCAGCCGCTTCATATTTAGCAGAAGGGTTCGAAATAATTTCAATGGCTTCTATCTGAGCTGACTGAAGGCTTTTTAGATAATTTGCCAGATCAGCTCCGGCAAGTGGCGATGGTTTGCCATCAATAAAAACCTGCACTCCGTTTTTACCCGCTAAACTGAGATTATCATCTTTGTCTACCATCACACCCGGGCTTCTGCGAAGCAGCTCCAAGGCATCATAGCCTACTGCGTTAATAGTACCTTCTACATTTAAAATAGTCTTATCGGCATTTACTTCAATCATTGGTTTCTTTGCTGTTACTACCACTTCTTTTAAATTGCCAGTATTTTTTGAAATGGTAATATCTGGAATTGTTATACCAGAACCAGTTAGCTCAAATACATTTGAATAAACAGTGGCATATCCAATATGTGAAGCACTTAACAGGTAATTTCCAGTCTGAGTCGCAGTAACGGCATAACTGCCATTATCACCCGTTACTACCAATTTTACCAGTGATGAATCTTTAGCTTTTAAAAGGGAAATCGTTGATTTTTCAAGACCTTTTCCCTGTTGGTCTTTAACCACTCCGGTTATTTGCTGGGACTTAACAGAAGCACTTATCAATAAAAATCCGGCAAAAACTGTAACTAACTTTCTCATTTTCAATCTATTTTTTTGATTTGGGCACAAATATACTCCTGAGTCATACTATTGTAAAAATGATATCCGACCAATGGTGCAAATCATACCATGAACGGCATTAAAATTCCGGTGAAATGAAAAATCCGGTTTTTAGAATTTTATATGGTATAAAAATGTAAGGCATTTTGTTTTTCATCATTTTCCCTTAGGTTTGCTGCCTGCCTACAGCCAGGCAGGCTCAAAATCATTTTTTATGAATTTTCCTGATAATCTCCGTTATACAAAAGACCATGAATGGGTAAGCCTTGAAGGCAATATTGCTACGATTGGCATTACAGATTTTGCCCAAAGAGAATTGGGTGATATTGTTTATGTAGAAGTGGAAACGATAGGTAAACAGTTAGAAGCTGGTGCTGTGTTTGGAACAGTAGAGGCTGTTAAAACGGTGTCTGACTTATTTCTCCCGGTTAGCGGAACAATTATTGAATTAAATCCAAATCTTGCTGGAGTTCCTGAATCAGTAAACAATGATCCATACGGAGAAGGCTGGATGGTAAAAATGACCGTGAATGACCCTGCAGATGTAGAAGCACTTTTAGATGCTGCGGGTTATGAAGCTGTTGTTGGTTAAATCCATTTTCTATTGTTTAACGTATTTAAAATGGATACAATAGATTTGTATATCGATGTATCTTAACCAACTAATTTGAATTCCAAAACCACATACAGCGAACAGGAGCTGGTGGCTTTACTGCAACAACGCAACGAAAAAGCCTTCGGCTATTTGTACGATAATTACAGCGGTGCCTTGTTTGGCATTGTTAATTCCATTGTTACTGACAAGGAGATTGCAAATGATGTACTCCAGAATGTTTTTGTAAACATCTGGAGAAAGATAGAATCCTATGATGCCACGAAAGGGAGGTTGTTTACCTGGATGCTGAATATAGCCAGGAATGCATCAATTGATGAAGTAAGATCTAAGGGTTTCAGGGATTCTCAAAAAAACCAATCGCTGAGTGAAAACGTAGATGTTCCGGGAGCTGTAACAGTACCATCGATTGAGGATGTTGGACTTAAAAAAGTACTGACAAAATTGAAAGGTGAGCTAAGAGTTTTAATTGACTTATCGTATTTTCAGGGCTTTACACATGAAGAAATTTCGAAAGCATTGAATATACCTTTGGGAACGGTAAAAACAAGAATACGAAGTGCTTTGATACAATTACGAACAATGATTTAATAAGAAGTGAACATACAGGAATATATATCAGGTGGAATTGTAGAGAGCTATATTCTCGGACTTGCTTCAAAAGAAGAAAGAAGTGAGTTTGAGGATAAGTGTTTGCAATATCCTGAAGTACTGGCAGCAAGAACTGCTTTTGAACTGGCATTGGAAAAACAAGCCTTAGAAAATGCTATTGCCCCCCCAGCTGATTTGAAAGGCAAAATCTTTGAACGGATTAATGGAACAGGTAAAGTTGTTTCGATGCAGGCTGAATCAGCTCCGGTCAAAAAAATAAACTGGGCAAAATATGCCGCTGCCGCATCTGTTATCCTGCTGACCGGAAGTTTATATTACAATATCAACCTCTACAATAATAACAAAGCTCTAAAGAATAATTACGACAATACCAATGCAAAGCTGAATAATGTAGAAAAAGATATTCAAATTCTTCAGCAAAACCCTAATATGAAGATGGCTGCAATGAAAGGACAAGAAATTTCACCAGCCTCCTATGCCACTGTTTATTGGGATACTACTTCACAGGATGTTTACCTGATGATAAATAATATGCCTAAACCAGCTGCTGATAAACAATACCAGTTATGGGCTTTTTTGGATGGCAAGCCTACAGATATGGGCATTATTGAGATAACCGAAAAACCTCTCCAGCTTTATCATTTGAAAAAAGCTCAGGCAGCACAGGCATTTGCCATTACGCTGGAAAAGAAAGGCCGTAGCGATTTTTCCAAACCCGGTGGAGATGTTTATGTAATGGGTGGACTATAACGCTTCCCTCTATTCAATCTGAACTATTTATTTTTCCGTATTTACATAGGAAGAACTATTGCTATTGTAGTTGTGGTTCTATAGTTGGTTAAATAGAGGGCCTCTTTTGGGGCCCTTTTATATCAAAGTGAAATATTAATTAGTCTTATGTATTCTTTACGCAGCCTTTTCTTTGCATATTCTTTGCGTGAAATGTATTGGGCTGTTTAATAAATCATATCTATATAACTTAGATCTAACAATTTGAAAATTAGGCAATTGCAATTTCGTATTTTTAATAGTAAGGGATATTTGATTCATCATAAGAAGTAAGAGCGTAATTACTGTAATG
>JANMLJ010000642.1:0-2634 GCA_031372465.1 Chitinophagaceae bacterium
TGCAGGCTTGCCAGTGAAAGATTCTATCTATGGTGGTTGGGAAAAAGACGGTATATCCGGTCATACATTAGGTCATTATTTGTCAGCCTGTGCAATGATGTATGCAAGTACCGGTAATATTGCTTTTAAAGAAAGGGTGGAGTATATAGTCAATGAATTAAGGCGCTGTCAGTTGGCCCGCAAAACAGGTTATGTGGGTGCGGTTCCTAATGAGGATACCATTTTTGCACAGGTTGCCCGCGGCGAAATTCGAACAGCGGGTTTTGATCTGAATGGAGGTTGGGTGCCCTGGTACACGTTGCATAAAGTACTGGCAGGATTACTTGATGCATATTTATATTGTGATAATAAATTGTCATTGGATATATCCCTGGGTATTGCCGATTGGACAGCTACTGTTGTGAATGGCTTAACAGAAGAACAGCGGTTAAAAATGCTCAATTGCGAACATGGAGGCATGAATGAAGTACTGGCCAATATCTATGCTATTACAGGGAATAAAAAATATTTATTGCTCTCCCAAAAATTTCATGATGAATTTGTGTTGGGTAGCCTGGCAAAACAAATTGACCCAATGCCCGGGAAACATAGTAATACCAATGTGCCAAAAGCAATTGGTTGTGCCAGACGATACGAGCTGACAGGTTTGGAAACAGATAAAACAATTGCCTCCTTTTTTTGGGAAACAATGGTGAAACATCATAGTTATGTAATCGGTGGCAATAGTAATTCTGAATCTTGCGGTAAGCCGGATTCTTTAAGTGAACGGTTAAGCGATGCTACCTGTGAAACATGTAATACCTATAACATGTTGAAGCTTACCAGGCATTTATTTGCCTGGAATCCATCGGGAGAACTGATGGATTTTTATGAGAGAGCTTTATACAATCATATTCTTGCTTCGCAAAACCCGGAGAATGGGATGATGACTTATTTTGTGCCACTGCGGATGGGGACCAAAAAAGAATTCAGTGATTCCTTCCGTACATTTACCTGTTGCGTAGGCAGCGGAATTGAAAACCATTCCAAATACGCAGAGCAGATCTATAGTCATGATGAAAATAATTTATTTGTCAACCTGTTTATTCCTTCGATTCTTACCTGGAAAGAAAAAGGTATTGTTATCAGACAGGAAACAAATTTTCCTGAATCAAATTCAACTTCGCTTGTTTACCTGGGAGATAAGAACAGGACATTTACTTTATATATAAGAAAACCTTTTTGGTCAAAAGGGAAATTGAATTTTTTAATGAATGGAAAAGAGAACCTTAATATACTTTCTTCAGAAGGAAATCCTGAAATGGATAAATACGAAGGGTATAGTCCGGTAAGGTTAAATTTACAAAAAAATGATAAACTGGAAATTCAGTTTGATATGAATTTATATACAGAAGCAATGCCCGATAATCCCAATCGTATTGCTTTTAAGTACGGGCCTGTCGTATTAGCTGGTCAGTTAGGTACCGCAATGCCTGATCCGGTTTATGGCACACCTGTTTTATTAACTGATAATAAAAATATAAATGATTGGGTAAAGACAGCCAGTAATAAACTTGAATTTGAAATAAAAGGAGTCGCTAAACCAGTAGATGTCAGATTAATTCCTTTTTATAAAACGTATAACCAGTATTACAGCGTCTACTGGGATTATTTTAGCAATGCAGATTGGGCAAACAGGCAAGCTGACTATGAAGCGGAGAAGAAAGCTGCACAAGAACTGGAACAACGAACAATTGATAACTTTAGAATAGGTGAAATGCAACCTGAAAGAGATCATAAATTAGTGGCAACTGAAAAAAGTTATGTTAGTGATGCAATGGGTAGAATGGGAAGAGAAGCAAGAGGCGGTAATCATTTTTCTTTTGAAATGGAAATAGCGCCGGGTATAAAAAATATTTTATTACTTACTTATATTGGGGATGATAAAAACAGAAAATTTGATATTATTGCAGAAGGAGTAAAGTTAGTAACGGAGGAATGGAATGGGGGTAAAACAGGAAAATTTTACGATAAAGAATACCCGTTACCGGATGATTTAGTAAAGAGGAAGGATAAAATAATTGTACGAATTGAAGCTAATCAAAACAGGACTGCCGGAAGAGTTTTCGGCGTAAGAATAATAAAAGAAAAATAAGAAATACAAATGAGTAAAGTGGTAATTATTGGCGGGGGTATTATTGGATTAAGTTCAGCCTTTTATTTGCAAAAATCAGGTTGGGAGGTAACGGTGCTGGATAAAGGCGACTTCAGCGACAACTGTTCGTATGGTAATTGTGGTTATATCTGCCCCAGTCATTTTATACCTTTAGCCACACCTGGAATTGTAAAGCAGGGATTGAAATGGATGTGGAATTCTAAAAGCCCTTTTTATGTACAGCCCCGGCTTGACTGGAACCTTATCAACTGGGGATTAAAATTTGTGCGTAGTGCGACTAAAGATCATGTACAAACCGCGGCTGAGCCATTACGGGATATTGCCATCATCAGTAAAAAGGAATATGAATCATGGTTGGCAATTCCGGGTTTTGATTTTGCTTATGAGCAAAAAGGGTTACTTGAAATATTTCAAACGGAAGCTGGCGGAGAACATGCCAGGCATACGGTTGAAAAAGCCCATGAATTAGGATTGGCTGA
>JANMLJ010000197.1:0-14957 GCA_031372465.1 Chitinophagaceae bacterium
GTAGTTTTCATGAGTAAATCTACAAATTACTTTTTTAGTATGCAAGTAAAAACGAAAAAAAAATAATGTTTTTACGTTTTATTTTGAGTGGTTTTAACAGCTGCAAAAAATATAATTTACTTCGTAGTTATACGATTACTCAATGGGAATTTTACTTTTTACCTTTTATTTTTCTTAATTGGTAGTTAACTATATACTATATAACATTTATTGCAGTTACGCTTTCAGCATAATCTTTAGCTGGCTATACATAAAATAATAAGACCGCCCATTTGGGCGGTCTTATTAACCTACGTAAAAATTGAGAATTGTGTTGAAGACCCGAAGTAAATTTCAATAGTTTGTCCGGAACCATTTGAAAAATAATATGATAATTTGTATCGGCCCGATTGGTTACTGATACAATATTTATTGCGTAATGAATTTTGCTGTCTGCTGAATACCCCCGTCAACAATATTGGCTACATACATGCCTTTATTCATGGTAGCCGGAAGTTGTAAGCTGGTAAGGTTAGTTCCTTTGAATGTATTTATCTTTTGTTGCATCACCTGGCGGCCATTCATGTCTAACACATTTACTAACACACTATTGTTGCCGGTTGATTCAAAGCTCAACGTCAGCTTATCATTTACCGGGTTATTAATAACCTTAATTGTATTGTTAGTTACTGCGCCGGTTTTGAATACGAGGATCTTTGAATAAGTTATAACACCGGATTTATCTGTCATTTTCAACCGGTAAAATATTTTTTCAGAAAATATAGTTTCGGTATACAGGTAATTTTCATTGCCTGTTTTAGCAGAACCGGAAACAAGTGAAACAGCAGTAAAATTGGTGCCATCATTACTTCTTTCTACATCAAATTTATTAATTACTTCATTCTGTGCTACTGTCCATTGAAGTGTTACTTTATTAGTAGCAAGGTTGCCCTGGAAATTCAACAATTTTACAGGCAATACACTTATGGAACCACAAGTGATACCAGGTTTGGCAGGTGTGATAAAAGCATTTAGGTATAACCGGATACCATTAATCTCATCTGGCTGATTATCTTTGAATTCATGATTACCCAAATAAAATACAAGTCCACCCGGACCGCTGGTGATCTTTGAAACGGATGCTGCCTGGATTGTTGAATACAGACCCGTGCCGGTTGCTTTAGCATAGTCAGCAGGATTTGCAACACTGTTAGTGATAGTCCAGTTTTGTAAACTTCCACCATTACTTGCATCAAAAGAACCTTCAAACTGGTAGTAGCTCAGATCAGCATTTGGAAAGGAAACATTGGTGCCCAGGTTTTCATTGGCATCTGTAAAACCGGTAGTAGAATGAAATTTTCCAAAAGGATTATTTTCATAGGTTCTTACGGCTGCACATTCGGCCAAAAAATTTCTTCCTGAAGTAACAAAATTTCTGACTGCTGCTACAGTGGCATCAAGTACCGGGCCATGTTCATCATTATGCGGCTCAGAGGCAAACGTGAAACAACCAGTTAGAGACACACCGGTAACTTCACTAAAATTGGCGGTAGTAATACCTGCTGTTAACATATAGTCACGATGTATTTTTTGATTACCACCATCCGTAAGGATCGCAGCTTTTGGAATAAAGCCTGTCATATTATAACGGATATCAACATTCGGAGTGGCAGAAGTTGTCCGGTAAACTTTCGGTCTCTGATTTCCTGTAAGAGATTGTGAGAGGTTATATATATTTATCAGCGAACTTACACCGGAAGTATCTTCTGCAAATATTACAAAAGGAGCTGCTTTAAAACTCCTGGAAAAACTTCCGGGAATTAACAGGGGCCTGAATTGTTCTGCCATAGCCGTGAAGTCTGCCTGGTCTTTTAATTTGCCGGCCCTGATCACCCATTTTAATTTTACATTATAGTTCAGTAAATGAACAATAAGGCCATATACTTTTAAATTAAAATTTCCTGCACCGAGAACATTATCAGACTGAAGTGTGTTATCCATTGCAATTACATAACTTCCCGCAGGTAAAGTCTGAAGATTGGCAGGTGGATTAGGTGAATCCTGTGCATTAAGACGGATAATGGCACACAAACAGGCAAGCATAGTAAGTACGGATAGTTTCATTTCAGAGGGTTTAGATTAAGTACGGGTGTTTTTTAGAAAACCGTATCGTAGTTTTACATCGATACATGTGGTTTTCTGCAACCAAAGCTAATAGGTGTTTTTTACTATTGCAAGCTTTTTAAAAAATAATTTTTATATTTTATCTAATAGATTCAATGTCAGGCAAAAAAAATAAATGATACATTTGATTTTCGTAGAACTACTATGAGTAATATAATTAATGTAAGGGATTTAACGAAAGACTTTAAAGAGGTGAAAGCCGTAGATAACCTATCCTTTACCGTAAAAACCGGTGAAGTGTATGGCTTTCTTGGCCAAAATGGTGCAGGTAAATCTACTACCATACGTATGTTACTTACACTGATCAAGCCGACATCGGGCTCGATTGAAATTATGGGATTAAATCTCCTGCAGCACCGCAAAGAAATTTTACGACAGGTTGGTGCCATTATTGAACGACCTGATTTGTATAAATATCTTACGGCACTCGAGAACCTCAGGATATTTGCTGCTATGAGTGGAGTAAAAATTTCAGCGAAAAAATTAATGGATCAATTAGAAATGGTAGGATTGGCTGAGAGAGCTCACAGTAAAGTTAAAACATATTCGCAGGGAATGAAACAACGATTGGGTATTGCTACGGCCCTGGTGCATGATCCAAAGCTCATCATTTTAGATGAACCAACAAACGGACTCGACCCGCAGGGAATTGCTGATGTAAGAAATCTTATTCTGCATTTAAGTAAAGAAATGAATAAAACCTTACTTATCTCATCTCATTTATTAAGTGAGATGGAATTGGTTGCAGACTCTATGATAATTATTGACAAAGGGAAAAAAGTAGTAGAAGGTAATGTGAATGAATTGTTTGACCCGGCCGATACAGTAGTGGAATTAAAAACATTGGATGATGCGAAAACATTTCAGCAATTACAACAATCAGCATTACAGCAATTCGTACAGGAAAAGAGAAATGATTGTATACTACTTAAACTACACCGGAAAGAAGTTCCTGGGGTGATAAAGAAATTGGTGGAAATGAATATTGAAGTTATCTCATTTCACTCCAAACATTCCCTGGAAGATTATTTTTTATCATTAACTACTCCTGCTCATGTGGATTCTTTTAAAAATTGAGTTGTTTAAAATATTTAAACGGCCGCGAACCTTTATTGCTTTCGGGGCCATTGCGGCTGTCGTGCTATTATTCCAGGTAGGAATGAAATTTGATGGCAAAACATACCTCGATTTGATATTGAACAATGTTAATGATTCATTTGAAGTATCAGATGATTTTAAATCTAAGTTGCTGAATGGTTATTTTATTTGTTTTGCTATTCTCAATGTGCTGCTGATACAGATGCCCCTGATGGTAGCATTAATTGCCGGCGATGCAATAGCCGGCGAGGCCAATATGGGTACACTACGGTTATCATTAACAAAACCGGTAAGCCGGACAGAATATATGCTGGTAAAATTTATGGCTTCGGTGATCTATACACTTTTATTATTGATCTGGCTCGCTATTCTGGCATTGTTTGGCAGCATGCTCATTTTTGGTACTAATTCATTGGTGATATTTCGTTCGGAAGTGATTGAACAAATGAACAGTTATGATGTATTATGGCGGTACCTGGCAGCTTTTGGTTTTGCTACCGTAGCGTTAACTACCGTAGCAGCTCTTTCCTTTTTATTAAGTGTATTTGCCGAAAACTCCATCGGGCCTATCATCGCTACGATGAGTATAGTCATCGTGTTGACTATTTTATCAGAATTTAATATTCCTATCTATGATAAAACGGTAAAACCTTATTTGTTTACTACCCATATGGTGGCATGGAAAGGTTTTTTTTATGTGCAGGCAGATGCAGATAATAAAACGATTGATGGTACTATTCAAAACCTGCCGGCTATCCTTCGTAGTCTTGGTATATTGGTTATTTATATTGCTGGTTTTGTTAGTACAGCTATCTGGGTATTTAGAAAAAAAGATATTTTGACTTAAACTATAAGTAAATGATGAGAATCTTATTAATTGTTTGGGCTAGTACATTTTCATTGTTTGCAAAGGCACAAACACCTGCGGAAATACTTAAAAAGGTACAGGCAAAACTGGATAAAGTGAATGACTACGAAGCAAAAGGTAAAATGCTGACAAATGTAATTTTTATTAAAGCACCTGTTGCCAATGTAAAGATCTTTTATAAAAAACCAAATAAACTCCGGATTAATAATGAAAGCGGTATTTCCTTTATACCGAAAGGGTCGGTGAATATTAACCTCAACAATCTCTTTATTAACACAATAGGGTATGATATTATTGATATGGGAAAGGAGAATAAAACAAATCTTCGTATCATTAAATTACTGCCTAAAGATGACAATGGTGAAGTTGTTCTGTCCACCATTTATATTGATGAGATACAATCACTCATTAAAAAATCGAAAACCACCACCCGGGAAAATGGTACCTATGAACTGGAGATGAGTTATGGCAAATATTCGGAATATGGACTGGCTGATAAAGTGATTTTCACCTTCAATACAAAAGAATATAAGTTGCCGAAGGGTATTACGTTTGATTATGACGATGGCAGTAAAAAAGACCAGGCGGCAGAAAATCTTAAAAATAAAAAAGGAAAAGTAGAGATTCGCTACTCCGGTTATATCATTAATAAAGGGGTACCGGATGCGGTATTCAATAAATAAAATCTTTTATCCTTCATCAATAATTTCATCCCTGGCATTGGCCAGGATTGCCGGAGTCATTTTTTTCAGCGGATTTTTTCTGTTCTCTTCATATACATTCCGGCGGTTGATAATATCAATACATTCAAATACAGCGGCTACAAAAGAAGAAGCATCGGCCTTGTCTTTTCCGGCAATATCAAAAGCTACGCCATGGTCAGGGGAAGTTCTTACTGAAGGAAGTCCGGCAGTGTAGTTGATGCCTTCGCCAATTGCTAATGCTTTAAAAGGAATTAATCCCTGGTCGTGGTACATAGCCAGTACTGCATCGAACTTTTCAAAACTCCGGCGGGCAAAAAATGCATCTGCGCTGAAAGGCCCCACTACCAGCATATTATTATTCTTTGCTTCTTTAATAGCAGGTTTGATAATTGTTTCTTCTTCGTTACCAATTAAGCCCTCGTCACCGGCATGTGGATTTAATCCAAGTACAGCAATGCGGGGTTTGTCAATACCAAAGTCTTTTTGCAGACTTTGGTGAACAATTTTCAGTTTACTGATAATTATATCTTTGGTAATATGTTTTGCAATTTCTGCAACAGGCACATGTTCGGTAACTAATGCAACCCGGAAATTTCCGGCACAAAGCATCATGACCACATCATTCACCCCAAAAATATTTTTCAGGTAAGGTGTGTGACCGGTAAAACTGAATTCAGCTGACTGCACATTTTTTTTATGTATTGGTGCAGTAACTAAACCGTCAATCTGTTTTTGTTTTAAAGCGGCCACAGCAGTTTGTAAGGATAACACGGCATATTTACCGCCAATATCATTAAGCTCTCCGGGATTGATTGCCACTTCTTCTTCCCAGCAATTAAAAAGATATACCTGCTTTTGGTTGATACGATTGAAATCTTTAATATTCTGGTAAGTAAGGTTGTATTCCGGGATTGATTTCCGGTAAAAATTAATGGCTTTATTCGATCCAAAAATGATCGGTATGCAATGATCAGCTATCCGGTGATCAGAAAAGGTTTTAATGATCAGTTCAATACCGATTCCATTCAAATCTCCGCAGGAAATACCAATAACAGGTTTTGCTTGATTCATTGTTAAAAATTATCCGTAAAAATAATGATTTATCTCCGGAGCGTTTCAACCCGGGGTTTTTTTATTGCTTTGGAGCTACTTTGCGTTTTAAAGCTTTACACAGGACTATCAACTACATTTGCACTCATGTTTACCCTTAAAAAATCGTTGGGCCAGCATTTTTTGAAAGATGAGAATATCTGCCGCAAAATTGTTTCGTCATTAGGTCAGCATCAGTTTACTCAACTGCTGGAAGTAGGCCCCGGTGGGGGAGCATTAACGAAACACCTGTTAGAACTAAAGGATATTGACTTCAAGGCGGTGGAATTGGATGAGGAGAAAGTGGCCTATTTAGTAGCTACCTGGCCGCAATTAAATGGAAAGATTATTCACCAGAGTTTTCTGGAAATTGACAAACCATTTACCGGAAAATTTACGGTAATAGGAAATTTCCCGTACAATATTTCAACCCAAATACTGTTTAAAACACTGGAATGGAAAGAGGACGTAGAATGCACGATTGGCATGTTTCAAAAAGAAGTAGCCCAGCGGATAGCTGCTAAAGAAGGAAGTAAAGTTTATGGGGTGATCAGTGTATTGATACAGGCTTTCTTTACGGTGGAGTATTTATTTGATGTACAGCCTTCCTGCTTTCAACCGCCACCTAAGGTACTAAGTGGTGTCATACGATTATTACCTATAAAGGAAGCAATAGCCATGAGATCGGAGAAAGATTTCTTTCTGCTGGTAAAAACAGCTTTTAACCAACGAAGAAAAACACTCAGAAATGCAGTAAAAAGTTTATTTGATGCAGCGATACTGGAAGATGAATTGTTTAATAAGAGAGCAGAACAGCTAACGGTAAAGCAGTTTGCTGAACTTACTTTTAAAATGCGGTAAATAAATAAACCATTTTTAGCACGCTAACATACAAAGATTGAACAGTACCTGAAGTGTACATTAAACATAAACCATTTGAAAGCAATAATTACAGGAAAAACACATCCTATTTTAATGGATACCCTTCGCCAAAAGGGCTATGAAGTAATGTACCTGCCTGCTATTACTTACGATGAACTTTGTACGTTGATGCATGATGCGGATGGATTGATAGTAACAACAAATATCACTGTTGATAAAAACCTTATTGATAGTGCGCCAGTATTAAAATGGGTTGGCCGTCTTGGAAGTGGAATGGAATTAATAGATATTGATTATGCTGCTTCGAAAGGAATAAAATGTGAAAGCAGCCCTGAGGGTAATCGTACGGCGGTAGCAGAACATGTATTGTGTATTTTGTTGAACCTTATGAATCATATCACCTCATCGTATAATGAAGTGAGACAGGGGATGTGGCGACGGGATGAAAACAGGGGTACAGAGTTGAGCGGTAAAACGGTTGGCATTATTGGTTTTGGCAATACTGGTCAGAGCTTTGCAAAATTATTACAGCCATTTGGCGTCACCGTTCTGGCCTATGATAAATACAAGTTTGGTTTTGGTGGTGATTATATAAAAGAGGCCAACCTTGAACAGGTATGCCGCTATGCAGATGTAATAAGTTTTCATGTGCCGCTAACAGAAGAGACTTTTCATATGGCAGATACTGCTTTTTTTAGTTTATTGCAACGGAAGCCCTATTTTCTTAATACGGCAAGAGGCAAAGTAGTGAGGCTGGAAGAACTGGTGAATGCGTTGCAGGCAAATCAAATAAGCGGTGCCGGATTGGATGTATTGGAGAATGAAAACTTAGAAAGCTACGAAGAACCAGAAAAAAAACAACTCCATTGGTTGTTGGATCAATCCAATGTAATCATTACACCGCATATTGCCGGTTACAGTCATGAAGCTTTTTATAAAATGGCAGCGGTTTTACTGGAAAAAATAAACCCTTGAAGCGGCAGTAATTTATTGTTAAAGATTTTTTCTATTGTTTTTATGGTATAATTCTTTCTGCAAAAAATATAAATTTTTGCTATGAGAAAAATTATACTCCTTTTATTATTGGGTTTCACCTTGTTTTTTCTATCCTGTTCTAAATCATTAGAAGACCGGTTGATCGGTAGCTGGAAACTGGAAAATGCCTGGCGTAAGCAATTGTTTGGAAGAGATTATTTTACTACTGGTTATGAAAATGGTGTTTTTAAGTTGCTGGAAAACGGAGAAGCCATTTATGCCAGTTCTACTGATACGCTAAAAGGTTTTTGGCGATCTGACCGTCATAACCTGGGTTATTACAACAGCAGCGGTGACTGGGAAACAAGGTCAATGAAGTACCTGCGAATAGACCTGGTAAATTTTCAGCAGAACCGACGTCTTCAATGGGAGTTTGACGATTTTAGTTTTCGAAATAACTGGAACAATATAAGGGCCGAAATCTACTCACTTAGCAACGACCGGATCTATGAATTTGAGCGTCAATAAAAAATAATCCATTTTGTTTCGTTTCAAATAGTTCTCTATCTTTACCAAACAATATTGCAACGCTTCAGCAAACACTGAGGCGTTGTTATTTTTTTTTATTCTAATCACAAAGGAGGCGATCATGAGTGATTTTCAATATGTGACCAAAGAAACGCTGGAACTTTTAAAAGCAGAACTGCAAAAAATGAAAGGTATAGACCGGCCCGCTGCCAGTCGTGCTATTGCAGAAGCAAGAGAAAAAGGCGATCTCAAGGAGAATGCTGAATATGATGCCGCAAAAGAAGCGCAGGGAATTCTGGAAGCTAAAATTGCCGCCTACGAAGGTTCTATGGCAACGTTAAGAGTAATGGATGAGGCAGATATTGATACCAGCAAAGTTTCTATATTGACAAAAGTTACCCTGACAAACCTGGGCACTAAAAAACAGGTGACCTATAAAATTGTTAGTGAAAAAGAAGCAGACCTGAAAGCAGGAAAAATTTCTGTAACCTCACCAATTGGAAAAGGAATTTTAGGTAAGCATATAGGAGATACGGCAGAAGTGCAGGCGCCAGCTGGTGTATTGAAGTTTAAGATTGAAAATATTACAGCCTGAATTTGGAAACCGGAATCCGATAGCTATCGGATCCGTTCCGGTTAAAACAAAAAAACCTTCATTGATCATGAAGGTTTTTTTATTTTTAAAGAGAATCACATTATTTAACCATTTACAACATTGCTTAAAAGGATCAAATATTACCTTCTTTCACTAAAAACAAAAATCACTGGTGGTATGACTATCTTTTCAAAAATCATAGCAGGAGAAATTCCTTCTTACAAAATTGCAGAGAATGAAAAATTCTTTGCATTCCTTGACATCTTTCCGTTGCGGGAAGGACATGTTCTGGTAGTGCCCAAGAATGAAACCGACAAATTATTTGATCTGCCGGATGACTATTTAAGCGAAATTTTATTGTTTGCTAAACCCATAGCCCACGCTATTGAAAAAGCATTTAATTGCAACCGTTGTGGCATTAGTGTGGTGGGTTTGGAAGTACCCCATGCTCATATTCATCTTATTCCGATCAACTCGGCCAATGACCTGAATTTTGTACAGGCTAAACCACAGGCTTCAGCAGAAAGTTTGAAGAAAGTGCAGGAAAAGATACTGGCTCATTTATAATTGCCTTTATTTGGTTCTTTACAAACATTATTCAATAATATTTTTTCTATACATTGTATGATTAAGTGGACACGAACTATTTCGGCAAAACTTATTCAACATAATCCCAATCAGGGCTATTTGCCATATTTTAAAACTTTTATTCCTTCATGTAATTCTAAAAATCGCTGATCTGCTGGCCCTAAATCCCACATGGTAATTTTTGTTTTTACATCACCATTTGCGGTTAATTCAAATTTCACTTTATTAAATCCTAGTCCACCTTCAAATGAATTATTCCCTTTGTAAAATAGCCCCTCCATAATCTGACCGTTTATTTTTAAGAAAAGCAGATCGTCTTCCCTCGTAAATTCAGCCATCCCGGTTTTTAATTGGTAAAGGCCAGTAATTTTATTATACCCTGCATCATTCAATTTAAATGTCTTACCCATGACAATATTAAATGTCACAAAGCTTTCATTTGAAGAATTCTTCTTTATTTCTAAAATACGGTTAACAGATTGCGGGGAATTTGCTGATGCATCGCCTTTAATAAAAACATCTCCTTTAAAATATAATTGAGTGATTAGGTCCTGATGGTCACTACTTGAAATTCTCATATGTATATGTGCTGGTCTCCACGAGTCGCCATCTTTGTAAGGTACCGGCAAGATTGTTTTAAATGCATACTTACCATTATTACCCGTTTTCACAGCTCCTCTATATAAATACTCATCTGAAACATTATCATAGTGTTCATGTTCATCACATTGCCAGGATTCGATGAGTACATTAGGTAGCGGTGTTTTTCCATCATTATTTAAAATGGTTCCACTTAAATGCAAAACCTTTCCTTTTGAACCTTCAGGAATTAAATTACTCCTCATTGGTGAGCCAGGTCGGTAAAACGGACCTAAAATATCACTGGTTGTTTCATTATCACCTTCAAAAAATTTTCCATTCCAATAAATAGCTCCTATTGTCGCAATACTAAAAGCAGTTAATGTGGTGTCTATTAAAAAAGTTCTGCGTTTCATAAATTATAAGTGATTTAATAGTAATTTAAGAGATACTGACCCAAAAAGATTCAATAGACCATGGTATATGTAAAGCTGCATTATGTAAGTAGGTTGAGTGTGATTTGGAGTTGAGACGATACAAAATATACAATTTTAAAATAAGCCGGGAATTTCTATTTCTTCACTCTCCCCGGATTTTTTTTTATAAACTCATCCCACCCCTTTAACCCTTTGCCAACTTTTCCCAACACAGAATTAGTTTGAAAGTGGTGGCATAAGGCTACAGCTAATGCATCAGTGGCATCATAGTATTTGGGATCTTCCTTAAATGACAACAGTGTCTGAAGCATCTTCATCACTTGTTCTTTATCTGCATTGCCATTGCCAGTTATAGATTGCTTCACTTTTTTGGGCGAGTACTCTGTTACTTCCAATCCATGCCGCATAGCAGCAGCAATTGCTACACCCTGCGCACGGCCCAACTTAAGCATACTTTGTACATTTTTTCCAAAGAAAGGAGCTTCAATTGCAAAATCGGTTGGCTGATATTTTGTAATCAATCCGCTTACGGTATTAAATATAAGTTGTAATTTTTTATAAACGTCCTTAACTTTTCCTGGTTTTAGCACGCCGAGTTCCAGCAATGATACTTCACTGCCTTTTACAATTATTAAACCATACCCCATAACAATGGTGCCGGGGTCAATTCCAAGGATTATTTTAGATGGCTTTTGCAAACAGGACTGTATTTTTACAAGACCCCGCTTTTAGCGGGGCAACAGGTTAATGAAACTAAACAAAAATACCAAACTCTTCATCAACTACTTCCTTGGCCCCCTACTTTTTGCGTGGTTGTCATGGTCTATTTATAGTCAGATAAAGAAGCAACCTGATCTTGGAACTGCCTGGCAGGGTATTAAAGATTCTTTTACTACACCATTGGTCTGGAATCTTATAGCTGTAATACTATTAATGGTAGTTAATTGGTCGATAGAAGCGATTAAATGGAAAATTTCCGTTAAGCCTATTCAGCAGGTGGGTTTTTTAAAAGCCTTTCAGGCAATTTTATCAGGTGTTTCTTTTTCAGTGAGTACACCAAACAGGATAGGCGAATATCTTGGCAGAGTTTTATACATGGATGAAGGCAACCGGTTAAAAACAATTTCTATAACAATTATAGGCAGTATCAGCCAGCTGATCATTACATTGCTGATGGGTTTTATTGGTTTACTTATTCTTCGTCCGGGTTTTGAATCCAGCGGGTTGGTTTCTTCTATTTGGATGAAAATGATAATTTATGGAACAGCTACCGTGTTGCTGATCCTGGTACTTTTTTATTTCCGGTTATCATGGATTATAAGATGGGTTGACAAGTTGCCCGGAAGTAAACGGTTTGCCTACCTGGTTAAGGCATTGGAAGATTTTGATACCCGGTTACTTTTTAAACTATTGTTGCTTTCAGCCTTACGGTTTGTTGTTTTCATTGTTCAATATTACCTGCTGTTTCGCTTATTTGATGTGGATGTTCCCTGGTGGCAGGTGTTCTGGGCTGTAAGTGTATCTTTCCTGGTAATGGCTGTTATTCCTACCATTGCAATTGTGGAATTAGTACAACGTGGCAAAGTAATGACCACGATTATGGCACTATTTACAACGAACAGCCTGGGCGTTAATTTTACTACCGCAGGTATCTGGATCATCAACCTGATAGTACCGGCAATTATCGGTAGTTTGTTAATACTGGGGATGAGAAAAATTTATAGTAAGAAAGTGGAGAATAGTCCTGAGCCAGGACCAGGACAGTAATCAGATCTCCGATAATTTAAAATAATTTTTTGGTCGTATTCCTCTTTCGGTTGGTTGCAGGTTGCAGCATTCATTCACCGGGTCATGTTGAAAGAAGAGAATATAATCACCGGCAAGCGCTTCTTGCAGAAAAGATTTTTTTTCCTGTAAGGAAGTAAGCGGGAACATATCATATGCCATTACAAAAGGAATAGGAATATGCCCTGCAGATGGCAAGAGGTCGGCCATGAAGACAATCGTTTTATCGTTAAATTTTATTTGTGGCAACATCATACTTTCTGTGTGTCCATTAACAAACCGCACTGAAATATTATTTGAAAAAAATGTTTCTCCAAGCCTGCCATCAACACTTTCAGCTACTTCAAGAAATTGCAGCTTGCCACTTTCTTCAATGGGCAAAATATTTTCTTTCAGAAAAGAAGCTTTCTCTCGCTCATTTGGATATACAGCCCAATCCCAATGTTTTTTATTGCTCCAGTAAGTTGCATTTTTAAATGCAGGAACTAAGCGATCACCATCTCTTTCAATGCTGCCACCACAATGGTCAAAATGCAGATGTGTTAAGATAACATCTGTAATATCATCTTTGCTAAAACCGTATTTAGCCAACGACTTATCCAGCGTATCATCACCATGCAGGTAATAGTGGCTGAAAAATTTAGCATCTTGTTTATTGCCATTACCATTATCAACCAAAACTAACCGGTTGCCATCTTCAATCAGTAAACTACGTAAAGCCCAGGGGCATAAATTATTTTCATCTGCCGGATTTATCTTATTCCACATACTTTTTGGAACAACTCCAAACATAGCACCACCATCAAGTTTAAAATAGCCAGTATTGATTGTATATAATTTCATAATTATTTGCTATTGAATTTTGTCGTAAAATTTTATCAATAGTGTTCTAAAGTTATCCGCCGCGGCGGGGATTTAGGAAGCTGTATTTCTTTTTTCCATACTTTTTAGAACAAATCATACACTCCAGCACCATCGATTTTGAAATATCCGATATTGATTGAATTTATTTCCATAAAGATTGTACTATTTGAAGTCGTAGTAAAATTTAATCTATAGGGTTCTAAAGTCCTCCGCCGCGGCGGAGATTTAGGGGGCCGTATTTTTTTTTACCGCATTGGCATAAAACAATAATAGTAAACCAAGAATAAAGAAAATTCCAAGTGCCAGTACTGAACTTCTTTGCGATCCGGTTAATTCAGTTATTAAACCAAAACTGAATATCCCTACTACCGCTGCAATTTTTTCTGTTACATCATAAAAACTAAAAAAAGAAGCAGTGTCTTTTGTGTCCGGCATCAGCTTGGCATAGGTAGAACGGCTGAGTGATTGTGTACCTCCCATTACAAAACCAACTGCAACGGCCAATCCGTAAAATTCATAGATGCCACCTTTTGGAAGCAGGTAACCAACTACACAAAGCAATATCCAGAGCACTACCAGCGACATGAGTGTCTTCAGGTTGCCGATCTTGGAAGAAAGCCAGGATATGGCAAAAGCGCCGGGTATGGCAATAAGTTGTATGATCAGAATAGCAATAATAAGATTGGTAGTTGGGATCTCTAATTCACTTTTTCCATAGAGAGCAGCTACCAGCATCACCGTCTGTACGCCCATATTGAAAAAGAAAAAAGAAGCAAGAAAACGTTTCAGGGAGGGAAGCTTACTCAACTGGCTCCATACTTTTTTTAATTCATCATAACCTTTCGAAAGTGTTTTGTTTTTTAAATCTCCCGTTCCGGCCGGTATTGGATTGGGTAATCTTCTTAATGAATATTGTCCAAAGCCCCACCACCAGATGCCTACGAGTAGAAAACAGACCTGGAATTGAATATTGGTCGTTCCGGTTTCATTATCATAACCACCCACAATACCTGGAACAAAAACAAATACAAAACAAATGATCTGTAAAAGCACACTACCTACATATCCATAGGCAAATCCCTTTGCACTAACCCGGTCACGGTCTTCGGGGGCAGCTATTTCAGGAAGGAACGAATTGTAAAAAACAAGACTTGCCCAAAAACCAACACAGGCAATGATCATGGATGAAATGCCGAGCCACAAATTATCCGGGCCAAAGAAAAACATTGTTCCGCAGGCAAGGCTACCCATGGTAAGAAAAAAATTCATAAATTTTTTCTTATTGCCTTTATAATCTGCAATAGAAGATAAAAGAGGAGACATGATAGCCACTATCAGCATAGCTAAAGCAAGTGCATAATTATAGAGAGCCGTATTCTCAAATTGCCTTCCAAGGAAAGTGACGGTTGTTTTAGAAATGGCTTTATTATCAATAGCTACCGCTTCAAAATAAGCCGGAAAAATGGTAGAAGTAATCACCAGGTTGTAGGCTGAGTTACCCCAATCATACATAGCCCAGGCATTGATTATTTTTTTGGAAGCTGTTTGCATAACTGATAGTATAATATCAAAGTGAAATATTAATTAGTCTTATGTATTCTTTGCGCAGCCTTTTCTTTGCGTTCTTTGTGTGAAATGTATTGGGCTGTTTAATTTGTTATATCTATATAACTCAGATCTAATCACTTGACAACTAATCAATTGAAATTGAAGACTAAAGTCCGATGTTTTATTCCATGGTTGTCGTCATCTTTTGATAATTGACTTTTCCAGCACCTTGTTCCGCCGTACTCTCAAACTCA
>JANMLJ010000241.1:0-1874 GCA_031372465.1 Chitinophagaceae bacterium
AAATGGGTAATCTTTCCAACCCGTAGAGCAAGGGCTTTGTGTTCAGAAAATTCACGATACCAACCCTGAATTTCTTTCCCCAGATCTCGTGTAGATTAGCAGCAGGCTTTAAAAGGTAGTTTTTGTCACTCATTACTACAATTTGTGTTTGTTATCTTTGCAGCAAATATAATCACAACAAGTTTATAGAAAATTGAAAAACCGGATGAATAGCCCAACAACTATAAACAACAAACTATAAACTACAAACTATTTATGGAACTGAATTCACTTACCTCAATCTCCCCTGTCGATGGCCGTTACCGCAAACAGGTTCAGCACCTGGATGAATATTTTTCTGAATATGCGCTGATCAAATACCGGGTTTTTGTAGAAATTGAATATTTACTTTTTTTGGAAAAAAAGAAATTTTTTAAGCTGCCTGGCAAAACCGTTAAGCACCTTGAAAAAATGGCCGAAGATTTTGGCCCGGAAGATGCGCAGGAAATAAAACAAATTGAGTTTACTACCAATCATGATGTAAAGGCCGTTGAATATTTTCTGAAAAATGAATTAGAAAAAAATGGTGGTGCCGCAGCCAAAGAGTGGGTGCATTTCGGACTCACTTCACAGGATATCAACAATACAGCTGTTCCTCTTTCCTGGAAACATGCCATTGAATATGAATACCTGCCTGCTTTATTAAACCTGAATACGGAATTAAAAATTCTGGCTACCGAATGGTGGGATATTCCGATGCTGGCGCATACACATGGCCAACCAGCAAGCCCTACCAAACTGGGAAAGGAAATAATGGTCTTTGTAGAAAGAATACAAAACCAGATCGAACAATTTATCGGCATTCCATTTACCGGTAAATTTGGTGGCGCCACCGGAAATCTCAATGCGCATCATATTGCATTTCCAAAAGTGGATTGGATAAAATATGCGAATGAATTTGTGACTCAATTGGGATTAAGCCGGCAACAATTCACTACGCAAATCGAACATTATGATAACCTGTCTGCTCATTTTGATTGCATGAAGCGAATCAACAATATTCTTGCTGATTTCTGTAAAGATGTCTGGACTTATGTTTCGATGGAATATTTCAAGCAGAAAACGAAGAAAGGCGAAGTAGGTTCCTCTGCCATGCCGCATAAAGTAAACCCGATTGATTTTGAAAATGCAGAAGGTAACCTGGGAATGGCGAATACTTTATTTGAATACCTGTCTTCTAAATTACCGGTGTCAAGGTTGCAAAGAGATCTTACTGACTCCACTGTTTTAAGAAATATAGGAGTACCCTTTGCCCATACATTAATTGCCTTCCGTTCCATTGAAAAAGGTTCGGGAAAACTGATTGTCAATGATGCAAAAATTTATGATGACCTGGAAAATAACTGGGCGGTGGTAGCTGAAGCCATTCAAACGGTGTTACGAAGAGAGAACTATCCTAATCCTTATGAAGCATTAAAAGAACTGACAAGAGGTAATCAACAGATAGATAAAAAAGTGATACATGGCTTTATTGATAAGTTGAAAGTTGCAGAGAATCTTAAAAAAGAATTGAAGAAGATAACGCCGCATAATTATACGGGCATTTGTGTAAAATATTAGTCCGTTCTTTTCACTTTAAATACCAGCAACTCTTTCTCTCCTTCTTTTTTTGTTCCAAATGGTTGAAACCCTGCTTTCAATAATACTTTTTGAGAATCAGTGTTTGGGATTTCTGTAATGCCGTATATCTCGGGCAATTGTTCATTCTTTAAGAAATATTGAAGACCGGCTTTTGCCAGTTCCGTAGCATAGCCATTTCCCCAATGTTCCGTTCGCAGCGAATAGCCTAATTGTATTTTTTCAGGATCATCAGGTAAGGGAATAATAGCGCAGGA
>JANMLJ010000256.1:0-14651 GCA_031372465.1 Chitinophagaceae bacterium
TGAGAAATAAGAAAGGAGGAATAAGAAATAAGGAAGTTTAACACCAACGGGCAACTTTCTCATTTCTCATTTAGCGTTCCTTATTTCTCATTCTTCATTCTTCATTACTTCCAACTTCATCAATAGTACACCTGAATTGCCATAAAAAATGAGAAATAAGAAATAAGGAAGTTTAACACCAACGGGCAACTTTCTAATTTCTCATTTAGCGTTCCTTATTTCTAATTTCTCATCCTTCATTCCTTCTCCGCTTCTTTTTCCGCTGCATATTCTTCTGCCAGCGGCTCTACAAATTCATTCATATAAATTTTAAACAACACGATGATATAATTTACCAGCAAGGGCCCGAAGATCAGACCTATAAAACCAAAAAGTCCTAATCCCACCAGCACACCGAGTACAGTAATAACCGGGTGTACATTTCCCAGTTTTCTCATAATAGTGATCCGGGAAATATAATCCACATTGCCGGTCACTATAATACTGTAGAGCATCAAACCAATAGCCATCCCAGTATTTCCGGTGGTATACATGTAGATAACAAGCGGTATCCAGACAATCATAGTTCCTACTACCGGGAAAAATGCAAATACACCGGTAAGAAAACCCCATAATGCCCATTCCTTTATACCAAAAATAAAATAACCTAGTGTAGCGGTCAATCCCTGTATAATGGAGATTAGCGGAATACTCAATGCATTTGCCTTTACAATTTTTTTTGTTTCAGCAGCCAGCATCGTGGTATTAATATCTTTCAAAGGGATAATGCGGAACAATGTTTTTTCCATTTCACTTCCATGATAAAGCATGTAATATAAAAAGAACAACATGATGATAAGGTTGGTGAGCAGGTTGGCAGTGCTGTTCAGCAGGGAAGGAAGAATAGCAGTGATCCTATTCAACGAATTGGATATTGACTCCTGGGTGGCTATTTCAATACCAATTTTATCCTGCATCTCCATTACCGCATGCTTGATACTATCAATGGTCACCGTAGGATCACTTAATACCGCATTAATTTTTGGACTGATCAGTGTGATGGCCAGGTATATCGGTATGCCTAATAAGAGAAGATAATAAAGCAGAAACAGTCCGGCAGCCCGGCCCTTTTTCCATTTTTTTTTATAGACCAGTTGAAAATAATTGGCCCGGGATAAAATATACAGGGTAACCGCTCCCAATAATCCGGGCATACAGAAAAATAATTCTTTAATCGCAACCCAGATAAGCAAGATCAATGCTGCTAATAGCAATGCCTGTTTGATACGGTTGTTGAAAGTAATATTCATTGATAATTATTCTGAATCTGCTTTAGTAATCACACTATAAAGGTGAGCTAAATTTTAATAACAAAAGAGCTGAATCTTCCGATCCAGCTCTTTCCGGGGATTTAATCAGTTTGCTATGTTCATTTTAAAAGTCAGTGTATCATAAAGAGACTAATCAGTCCGGGCTTGCTGAAGACTATTAGGACAATAGTATAATAATTTATACTTCAACTTACCCGGACCAACAGTCCGTTTTTTCTTTTTCCGGTTTAATCCGTATGATTATGCAGGAGGTTAATTTCCTGTATAACAGGAATTTTCTTTCTTACAAAATTGGCAATTAAGAACTGTACCGCAGAGCCGGTTATTTTTTTGAATACATTCCTGGAATTACCCACATATATTTTTTTGCCCAGGAAACCGGCGCCAATTCCAATAGCTGCATTGATAACGGTACTACGTACATCCGGTGAATGAACAACATCATTTAATGCGCTTTTGAGCATATTAGATGGGCTGAAACTTTCAATAATTCCGGAAGCTGACATTTTAAGTTCGGCCATTTGCTGTGCCTGCACTTTTTCTAATGCCAGTATTCGTGCTTCCAGTTCGTTGGTAGATGAAAAGGGGATGGCCACTATTTTATTAATTTATTAATGATCATATCACTTAACGGCATTTTTATCCAGCTTCTTCTGAATAAATGCACCAGCAAACCAACAAAGGCATAAAAACCACCTACTATAAAAAATCCATAACTTATCTTTCCCATTTCACCCCCGATCCAAAACGCTATTCCAATACTTAATATAGTAATTGCAGCACCGGTTATGATTACAATGGCAATTACTGAAATAAGTGATGAAACTGTTTCAGAAATTTTTCCTGCAGCCCGGAGTTTCCATAACTCCACTTTTGTTTCCGCTATATCTCCGGCTTTGGATACCAGGTTTTCAATGTGTTCGATGGTAGATTGCATAGTAAGCAGTTTTTATGCCTGTTGTGTGGTTAATAAATTCCTGTTGATCAGGATAGGGCGTTCTTCATATCACTTTTTACGCCATCTAACTTCGCTCTTGACTTGTTACTAAACTCTTCTACTTCCTCGTTGGCTCCGGCATATGTTTGTTTTACACCATCAATAAAGTCATTGAACGAATTTTTTACTGAATCAGTAAGGTCACCTGTTTTACTGGAAATTTTTTTTCTGGTGTTGGAACCTTTATCAGGTGCAAACAAAATACCTGCTAATGCGCCTATAGATGCCCCAGCCAGAAAACCTACCAGAATTTTTGAACTACTCATAAAAATGGATTTAAATGTTTAAAAAATTAATTTACTTTATTATGGTTTAAAAAATCATGCCAACAATTATTAAGGCCAATCATTTTATTTATTTGTTGGCTTTGTAATATTTTTGTGCAACTGAATCGGTGCTGGTAAAAACAGATCGGATGTAAGTAACGATAGACGCAGCCAGTAAAATATGTATAGCAGGAGGCAGCCCCAGGATAAAAAATCCAATTATCCAGATTGTTATCAATAAACTGCTTATCAGCAATAAAATTTTTTTCATCTGTTTATTTTTAATTTTATTAGTCACATGCCTGCCTGTCGGCAGAATGGGAATTCGCCTTAAAAATTATCATCGCCTGTTGGTATTTCCCGATCCTTCGATGCCTCAGGACTATCGGGATGCCCGATAATTTTTATGGCTCATTTCATTTGTTTATTTTTTATTTTATTGGCCATATGAAATTCGCCTTAAATAATTATCTTTTGGTCGCGCCAAAAGCGGGATGGCTCATTTCATAGTGATAATTTATAGATCGGAAAAAATTATCCGGGTTGATCAAAGGCCGGACCCGGCATTTCTTCTGCCGAATACTAGCGATATAACAAAAAGAACAAGAAAGACCACAAACAGGATTTTAGCAATAGATGCTGCTCCTGCAGCAATACCACCAAAGCCGAAAACGGCTGCGATGATGGCGATAATTAGGAAAGCAACTGTCCAGCGTAGCATAATAATTAAATTTAAGTGAAGTAAGAATGGTTTAAAAGAATCTGTTTCAATACAACAAAATTCTGTGCCAAAATATTATTGGGGGAAAATGGTTACAAACCTCTGAAAAACCGTGTATTTTTTTGCTCACCTGGGAATATCTTGCCTGCAAACTGATTGCGTGTGAATTGGAATAATAGTTGCAAAAGGAATTAGTGTCATTATTTTTTCATCCTAAATTTTTTTTATGAAGGCGAACATTGGAATAGCACAAAAAAACCTCGTTTCAGTTAAAGACCTGTTGAGCAGTATATTGGCTGATGCCGTTGTATTATACACAAAAACCCGGAAATTTCACTGGAATGTATCCGGCAACAGTTTTATGGAACTGCATAAACTTTTTGAAAGCCAGTATAATAAACTGGAAGAGTCTATTGATGAAATTGCTGAAAGGATCAACAAGCTGGGATTTAAAACCCCCGGCACTATGGCAGAGTTTCTGGAAGTAGCTACCTTAAAAGAATCACCGGGTAAGTATCCTGTTCAAAAAGAAATGATAACGGAATTACTGAAAGACCATGAATCGGTGATAATTGCTTTGCGCAAAGGCATTGACAATTGTGATGAAAAATTCAGTGATACAGGCACAGCTGATTTTCTTACCAGTTTGATGCAGGGACATGAAACGATAGCCTGGACACTGAGAAGATACCTTAACTAAAGTTTTACCAATGAACCTTAAAGCTGGTTATCCATTCTCACTGATCAAAAATGGATTGGTAGCCAATTACCCGAAGTTGGAAAAAGATGTACGAACTGATGTGGTGATAATTGGCGGTGGCATTTCTGGTGCGTTGGTTGCACATTATCTGACTCAGAAAAATATCCCTTGTGTAATTGTTGATGCAAGAAGTATTGGCCTGGGTAGTACCAGTGCCAGTACTTCCTTGCTACAGTATGAAATTGATACACCCTTATACAGACTTACGGAGTTAATTGGTAAAGAAGCTGCGTCCCGTTCCTATTGGCTTTGTAAAGAAGCCATTGATATATTAATAAAGCTGGCTGCTGAAATCGGATTTGCTGATATTCAAAAGAAAAAGAGTCTTTATTATGCAGCTGCTAAAAAAGATGTCGCCGGTTTGAAAAAAGAATTTGTTGCCAGGAAAAAACTAGGTTTTAAAGTACAATACCTGGAAGGTGATGATGTTTTCGGAAAAACCGGTATACATGCACCGGCGGCTATACTTTCTGCAGATGCCGCACAAACGGATGCCTATATTTTTACACATAGTCTGCTTCAGCATAATAGTAAAAAAGGCCTTGAAGTTTATGATAGAACAACGATCAAAACTATTACACATTTCAGCAAAGGGGTAGCTTTGCTAACGGAGAATGGATTCAGGATTAAAGCCAGGAAATTGATTTATGCCACCGGATATGAAGTAGTGAAGTATATTGATAAACCAATAGTAAAACTACAATCTACCTACGCCACTATCAGTGAAGCACTTAGCCTGGAAAGACCTTACTGGAAGGATGATATGCTTATATGGAATACGGCTGATCCATATTTATATATGCGTACCACGCCTGATAACAGGATTATCGTTGGAGGCAGGGATGAAGATTTTTATTCGCCCGCTAAGAGAGATGAATTAATTGCTGCTAAAACAAAAAAACTGACAAATGATTTTCGAAAGATTTTTCCGCATATAAATTTACTACCCGAATTCAGCTGGACGGGCACTTTTGGATCTACTAAAGACGGGTTACCCTTTATCGGTGCCTATAAAAAGCTGGCGAATAGTTACTTTGCACTGGGGTTCGGGGGAAATGGCATTACCTTCAGTTTGATTGCTGCTGAAATTATTACTGACCTGGTAACAGGGAAAAAAAATGATAATGCAACTATTTTTTCATTTGACAGAATTTAAGATATGATTTAAAAATAACCGGTAACACAAATAAGATATGGTAGAAACAATTAAAAGGACAAAAGGAGATAAACGTATCAGGCGGGGTTATGGAATAGCCTTTTTTCTTTTGCTCTTTGGTTATTTCGTAACCTTTTATGCTAACCGGCAATTGCTAAACCAGTCTGCTAATGTGGAGCATTCTTATAAAGTGATATTCAACCTTGAAACAATGCTGTCAAAGCTTAAAGATGCTGAAATAGGTATAAGAGGTTATATCATTACAAAAAATGAGGATTTTCTTTCACCTTACTATGGAAGTACTGCAACAGCAGATTCGCTCTACCAGGTGATAAATCAGTTGACAGCTGATAACCAGGATCAACAGAAGCGTCTTATAAGCCTGAAATCAACGATTGATAAGCGTATATCGCTTTTCCCCGTGACGATAAATATTTTTAATAAAAATAACAGGGAGATCAGCGACTCAATAACAAATATACTGTCGGGTGGAAAAGATCAGATGGATGAGATTCGTTTAAAAGTGGCCCTGCTGCAGAGAGTAGAGAATGATCTATTGATACTGCGAAATGAAAGACTTGAAAAAACATTTTCATCCGTTAAAACTATTACTATAGTTTCCGTTTTACTGGCTTTAATATTAATTCTTTTCGGATTTATTACTTATCAGGAGGAAAATAAAGCCAGGAAAAAGGGGGTGGGCGAAATAGATGACTATCAGCTACAATTAAAAAAGCAAATTGATGAATTGAGCAAAGTCAATACTGAATTGATACAGGTACGGAGCCATGAAAAATTTGCAGCCACCGGTCGTATAGCCAGAACAATCGCCCATGAAGTTAGAAATCCTCTTACCAATATTAACCTGGCCGCAGACCAGTTAAAGGCAGAACTGCTTCCGGATGATGAAAATGCATCACCTCTTTTTGATATGATAACCCGGAACAGTAACCGAATTAACCAGCTTATTGCTGATTTATTAAACTCTACTAAATTTTCAGAACTTACTTATACAAAAATATCTGTTAATGACTTGTTGGATGAAACACTGATAGATGCCAGCGACCGTATTTCGCTTAGCCATATTCAGATCATAAAAGAGTATACTTCTGGTATCTGCGATGTTTCTGTAGATAAGGAAAGATTAAAAGTTGCTCTTTTAAATATAATTATAAATGCACTGGAAGCAATGGGGAATAAAAATGACAGTGTGCTGACGCTTAACACAAAAGTAGAAGGTGATTTGCGTAAAATAAAAATAAGCGATAACGGACCTGGTATGGATAAAGAGGCACTTAACCGGGTGTTTGAACCTTATTTTACCAGCAAACCAAAAGGCAATGGGCTGGGATTGACTAACACACAAAAAGTGATTTTAAATCACCTGGGAGAAATATATGCAGAAAGTGTAAAGGGAAAGGGAACAAGTTTTACTATTACATTGCATTGTGCTCCTGAGTATATACAGGAGTAGGGATAAATTTATTTACTGCTGTTAAATTTTTTGTAGAACTAATTCCCCAAACCGGGCAATCTTTCACAATTTTCTACATCCCTTCTATTACTTCATCCACGATATGGTTAATTTGATTAATAGTAAAAGGTTTGGATAAAAAGAAATCAATTCCATTACTGAATGCTTTGAATCTGTCCTCCGGACTATCATGCGCGGTTATCATTATAATCCTGATTTCCGGGTAACGGTGGCTTATTTTCCTGGCAAAATCTATTCCCAAACCATCCGGTAAATGATTGTCCAGCAACAAGATGTTGGGTATATTGCTTTTAATTTGTAGTTCAGCTTCTGCAATACTATTAGAAGTGGCTGTAATAAAAGCTCTTTTAGACAGGGTGCGGCTGAGTGAAAAGCAAATATCCGGTTCATCATCTACTATGAGTACTTTTAGTATAGCAGACATGATTTCATCGGAATTATTTACGGTTAAAAAATTATTCATGCTAATGGGTAAAGCACAAAAGGTTTGCCAATTCTTACTTTAAAGCGCTGGCTGATATTAATGGCATTTTATTTGTATTAATCCGGCAATAATGGTAGATTTTTTTTCCCATAATGATAGAATTTTTCTACTACAAGATTAATAATCTGACACAAGCTAAACAAAACTAATTTAATTTCACTTTTAGTTACATTTAAAAAACTACTATCATGAAGCGGATCCTGATTATTGATGATGATATAGACATGTGTCAGTTGTTGGGACATTTCCTGCAACGAAAAGGATTTGAAACCGATTCCGCACACACCGGTAACAAAGGCATTGCAAAATTCAATGAAAATAAATTTGATGTAGTGCTATGTGATTTTCGCCTGGGTGATATGGATGGCAGAAAAGTATTACAAAAAATTAAGAGTATCAATTCCGGAGTAGTGGTTATTATTATTACCGGTTACTCGGATGTAAAAATGGCGGTGGAAGTAATGCGCTACGGAGCTTTTGATTATATCACCAAACCCTTAATTCCGGAAGAAGTAATTAATGTCATCAACAGGGGGCTCGGTGAATCCGATACATCTGCGGAATCAGGTACTGTTAATAATTCAGAAACCGCTATTTCTGCAAGTAAAAGTTCAATCACTTCAACAAAAGAATACCTCGTAGGTATTTCACCCCGCACTGTAGAAGTATATAAACAAATTGAACTGGTAGCGCCTACCAATTATAGCGTGATACTGTACGGGGAAAGTGGAACAGGGAAAGAAGTAATAGCGAAAACAATTCATCAGCAAAGTGAAAGAAGACATAAGCCATTTGTTGCTGTGGATTGTGGCACTTTATCAAGAGAGTTGGTCGCCAGTGAATTATACGGTCATCTGAAAGGTTCTTTTACCGGCGCTCTTGCTGATAAGGAAGGACTTTTTCAGGCAGCAAATGGAGGTACGTTGTTTTTAGATGAAGTAACCAATTTGCCGCTTGATGTACAGGCTACCTTATTACGGGTGATCCAGGAAAGAAAATTCCGGCAGGTAGGCAGTACAAAAGATATTGTTACGGATGTAAGAGTCATTGTTGCCTCTCATGAAAACCTTCAGGAAGCTTACCAGAAAGGAAAATTCAGGGAAGATTTATATCACCGTTTCAATGAGTTCTCCATTTCAATTCCACCACTTCGCGAACGAAAAGAAGATATAGCATTATTCGCTGGCTTTTTTCTTGAAAAAGTTTGCCGGGAATTAAATAGAATGCTGGATGGATTTGATGAGGAAGTGACACAACTTTTCTTAAACTATGATTGGCCGGGTAATGTACGGGAATTACGCAATGTTATCCGTCGCGCCGCTTTATTATCTATGTCAGGAAAGATCACCGCCAATGTTTTGCCCTGGGAAATAATTGGAAACCCAGTAAGGCAAATAAGTCCTTCATCCTTTAATGTAAGTGAACAGGCAAATTATTTACCGTTAAAACCACCTGGTACAGATCTTAAAGATGCTGCATCACAGGCAGAATACGAAACAATTATGAATGTGCTGAAGCAGGTGAAGTTTAATAAAACAAAAGCTGCTGAAGTGCTTAAGATTGACAGAAAGACATTATACAATAAAATCAGGAATTACGAAGAATCAAATGATATGAAGGAATAATTTTTTTTTAAATAGTTCTTCTAAGCATGAAGCCATCCGTTGACGGATGGCTTTTTTCATATTATACGAGTTGTATTTATAAAATAGTCCAACTGTTTCTGGTATAATGCCGATGTAGCAGCCTTTTACGCCAATTCGATTGCACTATTACGGATGCACAATCTATATAACTCAGATCTAATCACATGACAATTATAGAATGCTATTTCATTTTTTTAATTAGTAATGGATATTTGATTCATCAATAGATGTAAAGTCTTAATTACTGCACTGAAAAACTATTTACTTGTTGCTGATTTTTAAACTCATGGCAATTTGCAGAAGAAAAGAATCTTCCAGTTTGCTATTTTATTTTGTAGTCATAGCCGAAGGTCCTGAGGCATCGTATAATCGACTCCAAGTAGAAAAGTGCAACATAGTCTTGCACATTTTACAACTTTATCGAATATAAAAATAACAGGACGGGGATTCAATGGAAAAGGGGGCGTGGGATGGCAAAGCCTGCGGAGCAATGGCGTTTGCCTTGAATTTTTTTTGGTTACTTTTTTTGTTTCAAGACAAAAAAAGTGACAAATCTACAACTGAAATAAGCTGTTGAGGGCCTCATGAAAAGTTATCTCCTTGTTGCTGATTTTTAAACTCTTGGCTATCGGTATTACCCGGAATGTGCATCAGTTTATCAGCCACTTGCTCAATATGCGGAAATTAATGCTCACCAATTAGCATTTCACAGGCTGTAAAGGCGGGCATGCGAATTGGATGATGAATAGTATATAATCCTAAAAAATAAAAAATGGAAGAAATACTGATTAAAGCCACCAAGATGCGTCCACGTTCAGCACGTGCTATAGATGCATCGCTGGTTACTATTGACATCCCTTCTTTTATCAAGCAGATCAAATCAGAGAAGTCATGGAAGAAAAATGACAGGAATTCAATGACTGTTTTTAAAACAACTGATTTACGGATTGTACTCATTGCGTTACATAAAAACGCCGAAATTGTCAAACATGCATCGAAAGGGTTGATTAGTGTGCAGGTGCTGAAAGGTGAACTTAAATTTAAAACAAATGATCAATGTGTTAAGTTAAAGAAAGCGCAACTACTTACACTAAAGGGCGGTATTCCGCATAGTATTCAGGCAAATAAAATGACAATTTTTTTATTAACGATTACCGCTGCTACTGCTGATGATAATATTGAAAATCATATAGATGATGCACTAATAGAACAGCATAGTGTGAATGGAAAAAAAGTTACCAGGGAAACAGTTTAAAAACTGTTTTTAAATAAAAACAAATAAAAACAAATAAAAAATCCTCACAAAAATCTTTAACATTCTAAAACTATTTATTATGCCCCTACTTACTATTTTATTAGTGCTCGTTGTTGTTGGTGTTCTTCTATGGCTGATCAACAATTATATTCCCATGGATCGTAAGATCAAAAACATACTCAACATAGTAGTGGTAATAATTGTTGTCCTTTGGCTGTTAAAAGCGTTTGGGCTTTTGGACTCAATAAAGGGTATTCGTGTATAAACAAAGATGGCTTTAATTCAACACACAATTAACAATGAATATTAAACGAATTTTCGGGGCATTACTTACGGTCCTTGGTATTGCTGGTCTTATTTATGCGGCTGTTCTTTTTGTCAATAGCACTGAAAGCACCAGGGGAGTTAAAACACTGATTATTTATGGAATACTTGGAATTGTCTTTTTTATCGCCGGCATTGGCCTGGTAAGAACAACAAAAGATGAATCATAATACGCAAGGATTAAATTCTATTTGTGGCTGAACACTAATTGTAGGTTTAATCGTTATTATTATCGGTGAAATTCACGCAAGAATAAAATAAATGCGATGAAATTATTTAAAATTATAGGTTTCGCAGTTACAGCACTTTTGATAACCAGTTTTCTGATTACAGCTTTTATCCTGCTTTATAGTAACTCATCCGATTCAACTGATAAGGCAGAAATTGGAAATTTATTGAATAAGACTGCACCAGTTACTGACTCTTTTTCGATAAGGTTCAGAAAGGACAATACAAGCCGGGGATTAATACCTGTACTTGCTAAAAGTAACAGCATCCAATTTTCAGAAAAATAATAAAAAATAATTTCTACAACAATTTTAAAAAAGTAAAGAATGAAAAACGAGACAAACGATAGAAGTCAGACAAAATGGTCAATAGACCAGGCACATAGTGAAATTACTTTTAAAGTAAGGCACCTCATGATAGCTCATGTAAAAGGGTCATTTAAAACCTTTGATGCAAGTATTTATACCAGCGGTAGAGATTTTACAACTGCCCAAATTGATTGTTGGATAGACGTTTCTTCCATAACAACCGGGGATACAAAAAGGGATGAACATTTAAAAGGGGCAGATTTCTTTGATGTGGAAAACCATAAACAAATTGCATTTATTTCAGGCGATATCGAAAAAGCGGATGCAGATGATAATCATGCATTGTGGGGCGAATTAACGATGAAAGGCATAACACAAAAAATACAACTATCTGTTCAATTTGGCGGAATTGTCAATGATCTCTGGGGAAATGAAAAGGCCGGATTTACCATTACCGGAAAAATCAACAGGAATGATTGGGGACTTGTCTGGAATTCAGCCATGGAAACAGGAGGCTTACTGGTAGGCGAAGAGGTTAGCATTTCCTGTGAAGTGGAACTGATTAATACAGGAAAAAAAGAATTGATACTGGAACTGGAGTCCGAATCTGATAGTAAAGAAATAATGTAATTGATCCGGCGATTAAAATTTAGTAGCACAGGAAGATGTTATTACTGCTCATTATAATAATAAAGTCAATTATAAAACACCAACGACAATGAAAACAATATTGTTGATTGAGGATACCAGAGATATTCTGGAAAATTTGACTGAATACCTGGAAATAGAGGGATATACTATTCTGGTAGCTAATAACGGAAAGAAAGGGATTGAACTGGCTACAGCATTTATACCAGACCTGATTATATGTGATGTTTTAATGCAGGGTATGGACGGTCATGAAGTACTCCGAATACTTTTAGCTACAGCTAAAACACATAACATCCCATTTATTTTCAGCACGTCCATGTCGGAGAAATTTGATAAATCACATGCCCTGGAACTTGGCGCTGATGACTATATAATTAAACCATTTGAGCTGGAAACATTGTTGAAAATGGTAAAGAAATGGATAAGCTCAGGCAGCAAAAGAGCAGAAAGCACATCGGATAAAAGAAAAGGATTGAAAATAAAAATGGAGCGTTTAAAATAATTTAAATGATCATCAAATAAATTTAATTAATTACCTAAAAAAAATATCATGAAACAAGTTGTAATTTATTTCTTAACTTTTTTATTAGCATTATCGGTTCAGGCACATCCACAAATGACTGCCAGTGATGTTACAATTACCGTGAACGGTAATAAAAGCCTGCAATTATTTGTTGATGGAAAGGAAAATAACCTTATCAGCGACGCAGCTAAGAACCGTCAAACGACAATTACCATTAATAATCTGGAAACCGGACAGCATACTTTGTTGTTTTTACGGACAAATGGTACTATGAACAGTTCTGAAAGGATTAATGCCATTTTTCATTTGAGATATGGATTTGATATGCTGATAAGATTAAATGGAAATGGCAGTTTAGAATTAATTGAAACAAAGAAAATAGATATGGTTGAAAACCATGTTCCAATGAATAGCACTTCTTTTAATAATTTATATAGGAATGTTGGCAATCAGCGGTCAACCAACGGGCGCAGAACGGTAATCAAAAATGCATTTAATACAGATAATAACTATTTTACCACCAACCAGGTATCACAATTACTTCGCCTGGTAAATGCGGAGAATTTCCGGCTTGAACTGGCCAAATTATCTTATCCCATAATTACTGACAGGAATAATTTCAACCAATTGTATACCTTACTGAATAGCCAGGCCAGTAGAAATGAATTGGAAGATTATGCGAATAATTACATGGACGACGAAGAAGAGGAAAGTGAAGCAAATGTTGCTATGTTGGATGCCAACTTTACTACATTATATCAGACTATTCAACAACAATGGCCGGTCAGCACACAGATGAGCACATTAACCAATGCTTTTAACAATACGAATAATTATTTCAGTACCTACCAGGCTAGCCGGCTGATTCAAATTATCAATACGGAGAATAACAGGTTGCAATTGGCTAAACTATCCTATCGCAGCATAATAGACCGGAATAATTTCAGCCAGATTTATTCATTGTTCGGCAGTCAGTCCAGTAAGAATGAATTGACCACGTATGTAAACAATTACAACGAAAACAATACTGCAAATAATGCAATGACAGACGCCAATTTTAATTATTTATTTCAAAGCATTCAGCAACAAGGTTCATTAAGCGCCCAACTCAATTTATTAACTAATGCATTTACATCGTCATCTAATTATTTCACTTCCTACCAGGCTAGCCGGTTGATACAAATAGTCAGCGCTGAAAATAACAGGCTGCCACTGGCCAAATTATCTTATCGCAGTATTGTAGACCGGAATAATTTCAACCAGGTTTATAATGTAATCAGCAGTCAGTCAGGTAAGAATGAATTGACCACGTATGTAAACAATTACAACGAAAACAATACTGCAAATAATGCAATGACAGACGCCAATTTTAATTATTTATTTCAAAGCATTCAGCAACAAAGTCCATTAAGTGCCCAGCTTAATTTATTAACTAATGCGTTTACTTTCCCTGCTAATTATTTCACTTCCTACCAGGCAAGCCGGTTGATTCAATTGGTCAATGCTGAAAATAACAGGTTGCCATTGGCCAAATTATCTTACCGCAGTATTGTAGACCGGAATAATTTCAGCCAGGTTTTAAATCTGATCAGCAGCCAGTCAGGTAAGAATGAACTGACCACGTATGTTAACAATTATACAGAGAACAATAATTCGAATAAAGTAATGACTGATGATAATTTTAATGCTTTATTTCAAAATATTCAACAGCAATGGCCTGTCAGCAGTCAAATGAATTCTTTGACCAGTGCATTTAATAATACCAATTACTATTTTGCAAGTTCCCAGGCAAGACGCCTGATTCAGCTGGTAACAGATGAAAATAACAGGTTGCAATTAGCCAAATTATCCTTCCGTAGTATAATTGACCCGGCTAATTTCAGCCAGGTAGCTGATTTGTTAAACACACAATCCGGCAAAAACGAACTGGCAACTTATGTAAATAATTATAACGGCGGGAGCATTGTTTATAAAGTACCCATGTCGGATGTCAACTTCTCTAATTTTTATCAAACGCTACAGTCACAATTCTTACCCGGCGAACAAATGAGTTCCCTCACCGAAGCATTTAACAATCAAAGCTATTATTTCACTACTGCGCAGGTAAAGCAATTGATTCCATTAGTCTCTTATGAAAGTAACCGTCTTCAGTTAGCCAAATTATCTTATCGCACCATCACAGACCGTAATAATTTTAATCAATTGTATGATTTACTGAACAGCCAGGCCAGCAGGGATGAGTTGACTGCTTATGTTAATGGGTATAAAGATTGAGTGCAGCAGCAGATTTAGTTGAGGCAATTTTGGTTTAATTATTTGATAAATACCAGACTTCCTGTAAGCTATAGCTCAGAACCCGATTTAGTGGAATAGAAAAAAGTTGCTGGAATAATTTTAGCCAAATTGCGTGTAAAAAAATCAATAGGTCAGGTCTTAATCCGGGTATGAGGTAACATCAGATATACCGGCCACTAATGAAAAAACAATGCTAATAGTCACCGTGGTTTCCCAGCTGGCCGGCCGTTTT
>JANMLJ010000276.1:0-3902 GCA_031372465.1 Chitinophagaceae bacterium
ATTCAAATGAATCCAGAACAAAGGTTCTTCAGAAAAAGGATAAAGTTCTCTATAGAAATCCAAATAATCTTCGTCTTTCAGATCGGCCGGGGCTTTTGTCCAGATGGGATTAGTGTTATTGATGATATTATCAACCTCTACCGATTTGTATTTCGGTTTGCCCTCTGCATCTTCACCATCAGGTTCTGATGTTGTTTTGGTACCAAATTGCACTGGTACGGGTAAAAACTTGGCATACTTATTAAGTATTTCACTGATGCGGTGTTCTTCTAAAAATTCTTCTGATTCAGGATTGATATATAAAATAATATCTGTGCCTCTTTCTGTTTTACTGCCTGCTGATATTTCAAAAGAAGTGCTGCCATCACAAATCCAACGGGCAGGCTCCGCACCTTCCTGGTAGGATAGCGTTTGTATCTCTACTTTATCTGCTACCATAAAGGCTGAATAAAAACCAAGTCCGAAGCGGCCGATGATTTCATTGGCATCTTTGGCTTCCTTAAATTTTTCCATAAACTCCGTAGCACCCGAAAAAGCCACCTGGTTGATGTATTTTTTTATTTCTTCTGCCGTCATCCCAATACCGTTATCGGAAATAGTAATAGTTTTAGCTACGGCATCCACGGCCACTTTTACCCGCAATTCGCCAAGTTGGTTGGTATAATGTCCCAGTGATGCAAGCCTTTTTATTTTTTGGGTGGCATCCATCGCATTGCTCAGCTGTTCCCGCAGAAAAATTTCATTATCAGAATACAGAAATTTTTTAATGATGGGAAAAATGTTCTCGGTATTTACGGAAATGGTGCCTTTCTCCTGTATCATAGTACATGTTTATTTTTAGGTGATGCGCAAGGTAAGCAATAGCCGTTCCAATGCCGGGTAATTTGCCAGATTGACAGAAGAATATTTAGCTTTTGTAAAGATTTTTAAAAAGGGATAAAGACAGCCCGGCTTTATTTCAATTCTACCTGTTTTAAATACTCTTCAAAAGAAATAACTTTCTTCACATCTGCCGGATTAAATAAAAATGGTTGTACATCTCTTGCCATTTCTTTCATGTCAATATGCTGGCATTTATGCAAAACGGCTTCTTTCAATTGCTTTGCATTGGATATATTCAGTTTCAATTTCAGGTAATCATAATCGGGCTGGTTTATTTTTGACAGGATAAAAACAGTATCATAAAAATCCCGGCCTTTGTTACGCTCCCGGTTAATGATTGCATACATTTTTTGCGCTAATAATATTTCCAAAGGAGTTACGAACATAGTAGTAAAAACATCAAAGCGGTTAAGGATATAGCGCTGCGGTGTAAAATCATACTGTTGAGGCTCTGTATCCAGTTGTATCAGTATTTTTTCTTCTGTATGTCCCGACAAGCCTTCCTTATACAACAATTCAGGAAAACGGATATAACAATGATAAGCTCCTTTGTAAATTATTTTCATTTCAACCTGGTATCCTTCCTGTTCTAATTGTTTGCTGATAAGTAATGCAATTTTTTCAAAAGTTTCATCTTTTAAAGTGAGGTTATCAAAATCAATATCTTCAGAAAAACGGGTATTACCATGTACAATTCGAAGACAGGTTCCACCCAGGAAAACAAGTTGCGGGGCATATTCACTGTCGTAAATAAGTTGTAATATTTTATGCTGCAGGTATTCCCGGAGAATAAAACGTTTAAAACCACGAAGTGATTCCGGATAATTTTTTTCTATCTCAGATAAGACTAGCATTAAAAGATAATTTTTTCAGTTTCTTAATTCTGCTGCTTAATGTGGCACTGTTAAATACCCGGGCATAGTTATCAACTTTTTCCCAATCAATTGTTTGTTGCAATTCAGTATAATTAAAACGAACAGCCTCCATATCTTTTATGGTGATAAGGCTGCTGTTCAGGTATAAGAAATCCAGCAACGCTTTTTCGGGGTCGGCCATCAGCACTGGTAATTTATCTTTTTGTAATACCCGGTAGCCAAAATAAAAAGCTGGCTTTAACGTACGAAATTGAAAAGCACCTGCAGGTGTTTTATACAAAATTGTTTTGCGGGTGGTGATGGCTTGCTGCGTATAAACAGCTTCAGGTATAAAATGATAATGGCTGAGAGCCGACACTAGTGACACATAGGAAGGACGATACAGGCAATTACTGATACGGTAAAGCAACATTTCATCCATTGGTATTTCACTAAAGAGATACCACTTATTAATAAGCTTTTGGATATATTTTTTCTGCTGCCATTCTACCAGCCTCCGGGTATCAAAATTGGGAAAATACTTTTTAATGTCCCCGGTGCTGAAGACGCTAAACTCAATAAGTGTGTTTCTGAATTCAATCCAGTTCAAAATATTTCTTATATTTGTTAATAATAACAAATATATGAAATAAATTTAGTTATTTGTAACAACTTTCCCCTTATTCAGCCTTAGTACCCATATAAAGATTGATTAAAAGAAAGGCTAACAATGATAATATGAATTTATCCTAAAAGATAAAATTGATAACAGGCTTAATTAATTAGCTAAGAGCAGAATCTGTTTTTACTTAAACGGATTGCTCCATTTTGCATCTGTATACACGTTGGTACCTGACAATGTTTTAAGAAAAGCAACTATCCCGCTTAATTCGGCTCCGGTAAGGTTTAATTGTTGTCCATTACCATTAGGCCTGAGCCGGGGATCAAGGTTAGTATTTCCGGGGGCAATATTGATAGTATTGTAATGACCAACGGCATTTTGCAGGGTAATCAGGTTGCCGGTATGCATAAATGGACCGTTTTCTATACCGGCGGCATTAGTTACCTCCCTCAGGCTGGGAGCCCGTGTAACGGTTATATCAATTCCTCCACCCGGAACTATTCTACCTATTATTCCATTGTTACGGGTATTTGGATCAATATCAAATTCCGGGGCATTATGACAGGCATTACAACCCACACCACCATTTATTCTGGCACCTGCGGCATTAAAAACGGGTGGAGTTAAAAACAACTGTTTACCCAGGTTTTCGGGTGCAGAAAAATTAGGAAAGGGTTGCCCATCATTTGGCACCAGCGATCTACCAGCATCATATTTTGAATCAAAAGACTGGATACTTCTTACAAACTGGGCCAGGCATTCCTGCAGGCGTGGTTCACTAACAGTGATATCTCCATACACGAATTTGAACAACTCATTATAATAACCAATGCCCTGCAGTTTGGTCAGAAGGTCAGACAAACCGGGTCTTCCGGCCTGGCCACTAAAGCCCATTTCTGCATGATCCTGTATGGGTTTGGTAGTTTGCTGCTCCAGCGTGGCAGCCCTTTCATCCCAGAAAAATTTTACTTCTACACCAAACCGGGAATTAACCAGCCGCATAGAATGTCTTGCTGTACTACCACCTGCCACGCCTTTGCTGGCAAGTGCGGTATCGCTAAAAGCAAATTGCTGCTTATGGCAACTGCCACAGGATACAGAATTATCAATACTCAGGCTTTTATCATAAAACAACACCCGGCCTAATGTAGCTTTTGCATTGGTGATGGGGTTTCCGCCAGTATTTTCCTTTACTATATAATTCGGCTTTGCCTGGTTGGCATAGTTTGCCAGATTGGTAGGGTCGATAGTAGTACCAAAAGCTGCTTTGATAGCTGTGTAAGGATCCGTTGTACCAGACCCGCTGTTGTTTTTAGAACAGCTTACAGCAATAATTACAAGGACGATGATAGCTCCAAGAGTGGTGGTAATTTTTCTCATACTGATTTATTGGGACTTAATAAAGGAATTCAGACTAACCTTTTTTTAATTGGTTTATTTCCCTGATCATCTTTTATTTTTTTTAACAAAAAATGATCCTACTAAAAAAGACTACGAAAGTAAAGACGCAGCCGGAAGATTTTTTCCTTCGCTTAAAAAATAAT
>JANMLJ010000301.1:0-1532 GCA_031372465.1 Chitinophagaceae bacterium
ATTCAAATCATGTGCGGGATGATGATGATCGTTATTGTCATGCTGATGATTGTTTGGTGCAGTAACCAATGAGTCATTCAGATGTCCCGGATAAGGATGATGATAATGAGAATGATGATTAACAGCAGGATCATAAGGTACCCACTGGTGACCATGATCATCGTGTGTATAAGTACTGTGATGGTAAATATTATGATGATGCCAGAACAAAGAATCATGATGATGATATGCGCTATCCCAATAAAGACGTTGGGTAGAATTTGAAGCAGCAATAAGGTTATTTACCGATTGTTGCATCGCAGATAATTCACTTGTCATCGCAGCAGAAGCAACGAGATCCTCTTGCCGAATAGTTTCAGCAGGTTCATTTTTTTTATCGCAGGCTACGATAAATAAAACCGCTATAAATAAAATACAAATTGTTTTCAATCTTTTTGATTTTTGATATAAAGAATTTCAATGGTTTGGATATGATTTAAAGTAACTTTTGTAGTACAAGATAGAATTTATATTTGATTTCTTTAGCAACAACCCCTCTCTTCTAATCCTTATCCAACCTTGATTTTAAAGCCATTAGATACATACCTATTAGAATAAAAGGGATACTTAGTATTTGTCCCATATTTATTGCCATCATATTTTCAATAGATTCCTGATTCTCTTTTACAAACTCAACCAAAAACCTGACAGTAAACAGTATAGTTAAAAAACATCCAAAAAGAAAACCGCCTTTGCGTTTTTGTACGTTGTCTTTGTATAAAAACCAAAGAATACCAAAAATGACAAGGTATAGTATTGCCTCGTATAATTGTGCAGGATGCCGGGGAATCATATCTACTCTTTCAAAAATAAAAGCCCAGGAAACATTGCCCGGCCTGCCAATAATTTCCGAATTAAAAAGATTACCAATTCGGATAAAAAATGCTGAAAGAGCTACCACGATTCCAAGTCTGTCCATAACCCATAAAAAAGATTGCTTATATTCCCGGCAATACCAGACAACAGCAATAATTATCCCAATTGCAGCTCCATGACTTGCCAATCCCCGGTATCCTGTTAATTCAAATTTCCCATTCACTTTCCGGAACGGTAAAATGATTTCAAGCAAGTGATTCTTATAGTAAGAAAATTCATAAACCAGTGTATGTCCTAACCTCGCTCCAAGAATAGTCCCAATTGCCAGGAAAATGCTGAGGCGGTTCAGATACACTACGGGGATATTTTCCTTTTTATAGATTCTTGCCAGGATCCCATAACTAAATAGAAATGCTAATCCAAAAAATAAAGAATAGTACCTTAATGCAAAGCCACCCAATCTGAAGATTTCAGGATTTACATCCCAGTTAATGTTGATTATCATCATTCTTTTTTTTATAGAAAACAGGCCGCTAATGCGTTAGTTAACCATGTGCAGATTTATTAATAATTTGACTTTTTTCATTATCTATGAGAGTAAGGCTTTATTTACAGTTAAAGTTGATAAATAAACAATCAATATAATCAGTTGCCATGTGCATTAATACACCTATTGC
>JANMLJ010000304.1:0-4443 GCA_031372465.1 Chitinophagaceae bacterium
AATTATATTCCGGCTTTGGCTTCCGCGCAACAAAAAGCAAAAGAACAACATGCTGATTCAATTATGCGGGTCAACCTGAAAAAATTGGTAGAAGCGGGAGTGGTCATCGCTACCGGAACGGATGCCGGTAATATCGGTACACAACATGCCAGCTCTTATTTTGATGAACTAAAAGCAATGCAGATGGCGGGAATGAACAACTGGCAATTACTGGAAGCTTCTACCATCAATGGCGCTAAAGCTGTGGGGCAGGAAAATGAATGGGGCAGTATTGCCAAAAATAAATTGGCTAATATGCTGGTGCTTTCCGCAAACCCGCTGGACGACCTGAGCAATTGGCGAAAAATTGATTGGGTGATTAATAAAGGAGTGCCACTGCTACCTGCATCGTTCATCACGGCTACTCCGGAAATGCTGGTGCAACAACAACTGAATGCGTACAATGCACATGACCTGGAAGCTTTTCTGGCGCCATATGCAGAAGATGTTGAACTCTACCAGTTTCCTGATAAACTGGAGATGAAAGGAAAAAAGGAAATGCGAAAGAATTATCAATTTGTAACCCAGGTGCCGGGCTTATACTGCCGTTTAGTGAATCGTATGGTGCAGGGCAATATGGTGATTGACCAGGAAGAAGTGACGGGTTTTGGTGATAAACCATTGAAAGCAGTAGCAATGTATGTAATTGAAAAAGGAAAGATTAAAAAGGTATATTTTACACAATAAGCTAAATAGCCGCATAATAAAATGAACACATATCAGAAACGAATATGATATTTCTCATGTGTTCTATCTCCTTTTATAGTAAAATTTGTTGCTTTAATAATAATTATTATTGAATATAAAAAGCAACAAATATGAAAAAGGAATATTGGATTAATGTAAAGCATGTTGATAACCGGATGATTATTTTTTTAAACGGCGCCACCGTTTGGGACAGTGGTATTATTCATGACGATCCTGAAATGGATGTGTATATCAATATTACAGATCATTTGATTGAGCATATCAAACACACGGTAGAATTAATTTTTGAAGGTTTTAATGATTCGTACACTTCTGATAATAAGCAGGGAGATTTAAATCCATGGCATTTTCACTACCGGGTATTTACCAGGATGGTGGATGCAAGCGGGAAAATAATCTTGGAGGAAGATATGCTGGCACCATATAACGAAAAGCATATGTCTAATCCCAATATCAGGGCCATTAATAACTGTTACCAGATTGTAAGAAAGGATAATGAGTTTAAAGTTGTATCCAATAGTCTTACGCAGAATTTTTATAATTAATTGGTATTTATATTCCAGGCAGGGCAAGTAATTTTGGAATAAGTTGAATGAAAGTTATAGTTGCATCTGGCATTTCTGCAAGAAGTGCTGGTATTATACGCCCTGTTATTACCGGGCATACTCATCACCTGCTATAGAGTAAACTTTTCTAACGCAATAATTGAGTATGCCCATCCAATTAAGTTAATGGCAGGCTAACAATTATTCTTTCAACGTTGCCTTAGTGATAATGAGCACTTCACCAATAGGGCCATCAATATACAAAGGTTGTGTTCTGGTAATATAGGTAATATCAAATAGTTTACCCTGTAATTTTTTATCGGAAGTCCATCCCTGGTTGGTTTCATTTGCTTTATTGGCCGGTAACTCTTCAGCAAATTTATAAACAGTATCCTCGTTTCCGCCAAAGTCCAGTTTTGCTCCTGACTCATCGGTAAACATAAAATGCGAGGCATCTCCCAAAGAAAATTCATCAAATCGGGCTATTACATGTTTCTCCTTTACACTGCTCGTTGTGTCAACAGCTATTTTTTTGACAGTATCCATTTTTGGCTCTTCCTTCTTTTTACTGCTTGAAGATTTACAGGAAGCAAATAAAGCGGCCATACCAATGGAGAGAAATATAATACTGCGTAGTTTCATATGTAATGTTTTTTAGACTAGGCGTAAAAATAGCCAATTTTCATTAATCCAACTTTCTTTTGGGTCAAAATTTTATGCCAGACAACTGCCCGATTGAACAATTAAATTTGTTGCTATACTATTTAAAGGTATTCGAAAGAAAATTTTCTAACTTCCAGCTATGAAAAGAATCCTGCTGTCTTATTTTCTTTTTCTTTCCTTTTCTATTATTGCACAAACACCCTATAAAATAATTGCCTACTATACCGGCAATGGCGAAGCCATCCGCCAATGGCCGGTTGATAAACTGACGCATATCATTTTTAGTTTTTTAAAAGTACAAAACGATACACTTGGTTTTCGTAACGAAAAACAGGAAAACAGTTTGCGGCAACTGGTAGAGTTGAAAAAAAACTATCCGCAATTAAAAATCATGGTGTCCATCGGAGGCTGGGGTGGATGTGCATTCTGCAGCGAAATGTTTTCATCCAAAAAACGCCGCCAACTATTTGCCAAAACTACCGTTGCTCTTTTTAATAAGTATGGAATTGACGGGCTCGACCTTGATTGGGAATATCCGGCTATTGAAGGTTATCCCGGTCATACATATACTATATCCGATAAAAATAATTTTACAGAACTGGTAAAAGAACTGCGTATGCAAATGGGTAATGGTTTTTTACTGACATTTGCTGCCGGTGGTTTTGTAAAATACCTTGAGCAATCTATTGACTGGGATGCCGTATTGCCCCAGGTAGATTTTGTAAACCTGATGACCTACGACCTGGTAGGAGGCTATGCCACCATTACCGGCCATCATACGCCACTGATGGATTATATACAAGGTCAGGAGTCAACAGCTAAATGTGTCAATTGGCTGCTCGAGAAAAAAGTACCCGCTCAAAAACTTATCATCGGGGCAGCCATGTATGCAAGGGTGTGGGAAAATGTGCCTGACACAAATCATGGATTGTACCAGTCTGGAAAATTTAAACGGGGAGTTGGATACAATGATTTTGCAAATTACTTCAGTGATACTTCCGGTTATATTTACTATTGGGATAATAAAGCAAAAGCTCCGTATCAATATAATGCCGCAAAAAAATTATTCGCGACTTTTGATGATAAAAAATCCATCAGTGAAAAAACAACATTCATCCGCAGTAAAAAACTGGGAGGCATCATGTTTTGGGAACTGGGGCAAGACCTGCAGCAGAACGGTCTGGTGGAAGAAATGGCAAAAGGATTGAGAAAATAAAAACGTTACAAACAATATGTATCACTATATCAGAACAAATGCTGAGAATGAAGACTTTCAAAAACTAGTAAAAAAACTTGACGCAGATTTAAGGATCCGGGATGGGGATGACCATTTATTTTATGCTCCATTTAATAAGATTGATAAAATAAAATATGCCGTCATTGCTTATGATAAGGAACTACCTGTTGGTTGCGGAGCGATAAAAAATTACGATCAGGAAACTATGGAAGTTAAAAGAATGTACGTGTTACCCGATAAACGCGGGCAGGGAATTGCATCGGCAATTTTAAAGGAGTTAGAACAATGGGCGCGGGAATTGGGTGGCAGGAAATGCCTGTTAGAAACAGGAAGAAAACAACCAGAAGCAATAGCACTTTATACCAAAAATGGATATGCAATAATTCCAAACTTCGGGCAATATGAACAGGTGGAGAATAGTGTTTGCTTTGAAAAGGCATTGCTCTAAAACTAAAAATTTGTAATTATGAAACATTATTTACTACTAATCTGTTTCCTGTTTTCTTCTTTTCTCTCCTTTTCACAGCAAAATAAAAAAGCTGATAAAATACCCATCCTTATCCGCTGCGATGATATTGGCATGTGTCATGCTGTGAATATGGCTGCCAAAGAAGTGCTGGAAACCGGTATGCCCGTTTCCATGTCCGTTATGGTTCCCTGCCCCTGGTTTACCGAAGCGGTGGAATTATTAAAAAAATATGATAATGTTTCCATCGGTATTCATCTTACCCTGAATGCTGAATGGAAGCAATACCGCTGGGGCCCTGTAGCCGGTGCATCAGTGGTACCAACGCTGGTTGATTCGATAGGGAATTTTTTCCCTTCCCGCAGTAAACTCTTTGGTAATAATCCAAAACTGGGTGAGATCGAAACAGAACTCCGCGCACAGATTGAAAAAGCACTGAAGGCAGGATTAAAAATCGATTACCTGGATTATCATATGGGCGCCGCCGTGCAAACCCTGGAAACAAGAGCTATCGTTGAAAAACTGGCCGCCGAATATAAAGTGGCCATCTCCCGCTACTATGACGAAGTTGATGTGGAAGGCAGTTATGCGGCACCGGTAGGCAGTAAACTGGATACACTGGTGGCAAAAGTAAATTCCCTGCAACCCGGCGGCACTAAATTATTTGTTGTTCATATCGGGCTTGAAACGCCAGAAATGAATGCAATGGAAGACCTGAATATTTTTGGACCCAAAGAAATGAGCAAACACCGGCAGGCAGAATTCAAGGCCCTGATTTCACCCTC
>JANMLJ010000330.1:0-1724 GCA_031372465.1 Chitinophagaceae bacterium
GATTATAGTGCAGGGTGTACACAATTGCTTGCTGCCATTGTTGAAAAAGTAACCGGATTAAACATTGAAGAGTTTACAGCAAGATATTTATTTGAACCAATGGGCATCACCAATTATCAATGGACAAAAGAGAAGAATGGACTTATATGCGGCTGGGGTGGGTTAAGAATGCGATCAAGGGATTTAATGAAGTTTGGACTGCTTTATCATAATCAAGGCAATTGGAATAGGACCCAATTAATTTCTGAAAACCTGGTGAACGAATCTTTAAAGAAACAGATTTATACTGAAGCGCCAAATGGTTATGGTTATCAGTTTTGGAAACTTGTTGATACCCTAAATAGCAGGATTGTTTCAACCGTTGAAGCCACAGGAAATGGCGGACAAAAAATTGAAATTAATAAGCAGGAAAATTTAATACTGGTAATTACAGCCGGAAATTATTTCAAAAAAAAATTAAAGAAAACATCGTATGATGTATACCTGGATTTTGTTTATCCGTCTATTCTTAAATAACCACAATTGAAATGGCACGAACGCACAACATTAAGAACAATTGCCGAAAGCCCCCACTAAAAAGTGAATAATTAACTCAACATGCTTCGGACAATATAATTAAGACAAGGAAAAGTAAATATAAATTATGAAAACAATTCTGTTCACCATCTTTTTTATTTCCTTTCAATTTGCATACTCGCAAAATCAAACCGATGAAGAATTAATTCGTAAGGCACGACAAAGCTCCAATGAAGCAATTGCAAAGCGAGACGTAGAAGGGATTACAAAATGCTGGTTGGATGATTATGTGGTCATTCGTGGAAGTGGAGTAATTGAACAAGGGAAAGAAACTAATAAAACAAATTGGAAGAGACTTTTTAAGGAGACTCCGAAAACTTATTTTGAACGGATTCCATCCGAAATCATCATCAGCAAAAATAATCCTGACATGGCTTGGGAAAGTGGAGTTTGGAAAGGATTTAATACCTACAGTAAAGGGGGGCATTACAGTGCACAATGGAAGAGAAAAGATGGCGAGTGGAAAATACAGGCGGAGTTGTTTGTAGCATTAGAGAAGTGATTCAAAAAAAAATCGCATTATTACTTATAGGCGGCATTTGCGGATTCATTTTCTACTCGGAGTCTCCTCTCATTCTCTTATTAAATGTACAACTCAGGTGCAATGAAAATTTCTTTTGAAACAGCAAGGGAGCCGATAGCTATCGGCTCCGGGCAGAAAAGATCATGGAATCGTTTTGCTTTTACCACATAGGAGGATAGAAAACAATACCTGCCCGACTAAGCCATTCAGGCGGGGATTGACACATAGGGCTTTCTATCCCGCCTCTGAACTGACAAGTTGTGTTTTCCTATGTGTTATATGTGTCTATTGTGGTTCATTAATTGGGCTTATTTAATCACAATAACCTATATAATAGAAATTCAGGTATTACAATTTTTTAATTATTACATTCCTGAACGACACATTATTGCCATGATCCTGTAAAGCTATTTTTCCTTTTTTATAGGTGCCAAAATCAGGCATCTTGACAAATTTACTCCCTGCCACCATTTTTTTCCAGTTATCATCCCATAAGGTAGTGGAAACAGCATTTTCTCCATTAAGGTAAAGATCAAGTTTGCCTCCCACAGATTTTATCTCTGCCAGGTTCCATTCGCCTACAGCTTTCACTGTTTCTTTACTACAGGAAATTAAATCATACAGA
>JANMLJ010000343.1:0-3604 GCA_031372465.1 Chitinophagaceae bacterium
ACGTAGTCACGTTCCCCATCATGTATTTGCAACGATTGAAGCATTGCCGTTAAATACCCACCCGATGACACAGTTTGTAGTAGCGGTGATGGCTTTGCAAACGGAAAGTCAGTTTTCCAAGAAATATGCAGCAGGCATGAATAAAAAGGATTACTGGGATACCGTATTTGATGATAGTATGGATTTGATTGCAAGATTGCCAAGGGTAGCGGCTTATATCTACAGAAGAAAATACAAATCGGGTGATCATATTCAGCCAAACGGTTTGCTAGACTGGGCGGGTAATTTTGCCCATATGATGGGTTTTGAAGATGAAAGTTTTAAAGAATTGATGCGTTTGTACATGACCATTCATGCAGATCATGAAGGAGGCAATGTATCAGCTCACACTACTCACCTGGTTGGTTCTGCATTAAGTGACCCCTATTTAAGTTATGCTGCGGGAATGAATGGTCTGGCTGGACCTTTACATGGATTGGCTAATCAGGAAGTAATTAAATGGGTTTTTGAAATGCAGGAAGAGCTACAAACTAATACACCTTCCAAAGAACAGATAGCAGAATACGTAAAGAAAACATTAAGCGAGGGTAAAGTGGTACCTGGCTATGGCCATGCCGTGTTGCGCAAAACAGACCCGAGATTTGAAGCACAAATGGCCTTTGGAAAAAAACATATGCCGGATGATCCCTTGGTAAATACGATCTGGAATATTTATGAAGTAGTGCCACCTATTTTACAATCCATGGCAAAAATTAAAAACCCCTGGCCAAATGTAGATGCGCATAGTGGAGCGTTGTTAGTTCACTATGGCATGGTGGAATATGAGTTTTATACGGTGTTGTTTGCCGTTAGCCGTGCCTTAGGCGTATTATCCAGTTTGTGCTGGGATCGAGCTTTAAATTTCCCTTTGGAAAGACCAAAATCTGTAACTACGGATCTGGTAAAATTGTGGCTGGAAGGGAAAGATAATATTTGGGGAGAGTAAGGGAATTGAAAATTAATAATCAAACTCCTTCACTTTGTGTGGGAGTTTTTTGTTGGAAAGAATTGTTGAATGAGTTTAAAAATAAAAAACCTGAAGAAGCCATCTTTCTTCTTTTGTATAGTTGTGGCTGAAAGCAATAAAATGTAAGGGGATATTTTATTGGGGAATGTAAATGTATCTGTCGGGACTATGCTCCAGTATTATTTATCAACCAATTTCAGCCAATCTTTTATCACTTTCTGCAATGCCTTCTCTTTTGCTTTTACATCTTTCATATCCGTAAAGATGACAAGTCTTCTGCCGTCTTTATAATCACCGGTGAGCAGGCCCGAAACATCATTTACTTTTGCCCCGCTTGGAAATACCAGCATTATCCTTCCCTTGTGAAGGTTCATTACAATAAGATCTCTTTTATATTCTTTGGGGTCAAAAGGTTTCATTTCCCCGTTGTAATAAAAACTGGGGTTATTCCATTTTATTTGTTCACCGATTTCTGCGTCAGTACTCAAAATGATTTTTCGTATAGTTTCAATGATCTTACAAATGGCAGGATCCAGTTTTTTAATGTGCTCGCTTACCTGTAAAGTGTCGGTGAGTTTAATTGAATTGGCCAATACTTTTAAATTTAATAATGCTAATTTATTAAATTCTGATTGCTACATGCAAATTTTGAAAGTGACGTTTCTGCCACTGCCTCATTTTTATTAATGAAATTACTTTACATTATCACAAACCCACCAGGGATATTTTCAAAACTCATCTGTGTGGTTTAAGCTTTCACAGTTGTTTTTTCAAGTTCATTAATATGCTGCCAGTTAAAATAATTTTTCGCATTTTTAAAGCAAATATCCTGTATCACTTTTCCAATCCAGGGTATGTCATTTGGCAGTTCTCCGTTTTCAATTTCTTCTCCAAATAAATTACACAACAATCTCCGGAAATATTCATGTCTTGGAAAAGACAAAAAACTGCGGCTGTCAGTCAACATGCCAATAAAGCGACTGAGCAATCCCATATTACTAAGCGTATTGATTTGTTTCGTCATTCCATCTTTCTGATCAAGGAACCACCAGGATGAACCCCATTGTATCTTTCCAACAGCAGTACCATCATTAAAGTTTCCAATCATAGTGGCGAATACTTCATTGTCGGCAGGATTCAGGTTGTAAATAATCGTCTTTGTTAATTTATTATCACTATCCAGGCGGTTTAAAAATTTCGATAATGCTTTTGCCTGTGAAAAATCACCCATACTATCCCAACCGGTATCAGGGCCAAGTTGTTTTAACTTACGGCTGTTATTATTCCGCAAAGCACCGAGATGGTATTGTTGTACAAATCCTTTTTCCCAATCCCATTCAGCAAAAGTGACCAGCATTGCTGATTTGAATTTTCTGTTTTCTTCCAATGTCAATGAGCCGCCAGACCGAATCTTCGCAAAAATGCCCGCTACTTCTGTAGCGGTATAATCTTCAGCATAAATTTCTTCCAGTCCGTGGTCGCTGACGCTGCAATGATTGACAGCAAAATAATCATGCCGTTTTTTTAAGGCGGCGAGATAATCGTTGTAAGTACTTATAGAAATATCAGCTGCTTTTTCTAAGCCAGTCAGGTAATTATTGAATGTGTTTACATCATCCACATTCATCGCTTTATCCGGCCGGAAAGCAGGTAATACTTTGATAGACCATTTGTCTTTTTCTATTTTTTGGTGATATTCCAGGTTGTCTAGCGGGTCATCAGTTGTACAAATTAATTTTACATTCATTTTTTCCAGTAAACCTCTTACGCTAAATTCTTTTGATTGCAGTTTGGCAGATGTCTCCTCATAAATTTTTTTTGCAGTATCTGCATTCAAGATATCATGCACATCAAAATAACGTTGGAGTTCCAAATGTGTCCAATGATAGAGCGGATTCCTTAATGTATATGGAACGGTAGCTGACCAGGCCCGGAATTTTTCCCAATCACTTTTATCACCGGTGATGTAGGCTTCTTCCACGCCATTGGCCCGCATTGCCCGCCATTTATAATGGTCGCCATATAGCCATACTTTGGTGATGTTTTCAAAATTTTTATCTTCTGCTATTTCATTTGGCGGCAGGTGATTGTGATAATCAATAATAGGCATGTCTTTGGCATACTCCTGATACAAGCTTTGTGCTGTTGCATTTGAAAGCAGAAAATTTTCATCGAGAAATTGTTTCATACAATCGCTTTTTAAAATATGTATTTACCCGGCTGTAGTACTACTATCAACTTCCGTTGCGTCGCACTCTTGTACTGTAGTAACACAGATGAGCAATTTCGAAGACTCCGATTTCTATCGGAAACTTTCTTTATATTATATTTCTATTGAACCCCTTCAGGGTTCTAATACATTTGTCATTTTATTCCCCCGATTGCATCGGAGGCTATTCATATTTTACCCCTTCGGGGTCGAATACATCTTATTATTTCTTCTCCGGGTTTCACCCGGAGCTATTCACATTTTACCCCTTCGGGGTATAGTGTCCTATCAAAAGAACTTTTTTTATTTATTATATGTGCAACGACTGATAGACTTTATGCTATTCTTTTTCCAGGTCTACATCATTGTATCACTCAGAGTCTATAATT
>JANMLJ010000355.1:0-2461 GCA_031372465.1 Chitinophagaceae bacterium
GGAAGAAAATAACTGCACATGATGGTAATCGTTGCTTGTGCTTTTATAAACATATCAAGATAACTTTTCCATATTTCACTTTTCCTTTTTACACAATCATTACGTCGTACTATTACAGGAATTTGTGCAGCCACCGGTATCCGTTCATCCGATTGTTCGGTCAATTCGCTTTGTTGAACAGGTAAATTCTTTTTTTTAAGCCACATCTGCCTGCAAATATGTTGTACAGCAAGTGAAGCTTCTCCAGTACAATATAATGCCATATCAAGCCAGGCTGGTTCGCCCGGCATATCGTTGTACCGGTTGCAAACATTTAATCCCCCTACCAGCGAATAATATCCATCTGCCACCACCACTTTATGATGCAGACGTCTTCCAAAATAAAAATGTCTGCTTCTTAATAATGGCTCAAAGCGTTTTACATAAACACCAGCCTCCCTCATTTCAGCTATACATCTTTTAGGTAATGCATTCGAAGCATATGCGTCCAATTGGAGAAACACAGATACACCTCGCTGGGAAGCGGCTTTGAGGGCATCCATCACCGCAGTACCTGTTTCATCTTCCAAAAAAATATAGTATTGGAGATAGATTATTTTTCTGGAGGAATTGATTATTTGTAATAGTAGGTCAAAATAGGGCTTACCACTCCTGATTAATTGTACATTATTTCGGGTAGTATATCCGGTGGTGATATTTGGCTTGCGGGATGACATTTTACTTATTAAAGTAAATTGTAAAGGAATAATCTATATTGATGTTTTTCATTGAATTAAATGATTTTGCTCATTAACCGGTGAAAGGTCGGTAGAATTTTCAGCTTTCCCATCCCTTGCAGGAAGAAATTAAGCATCTGCAAAAAATACTTAAGCGGCAGATTGGTATCAGGGATTAGCTATCAGTTGGTATTGATCTCAATAGTAAATTTTTCCTTAGCTTATAATAAATCAGATGGATGATAACAATAAAACCTGCTTATGCAGGCTTTATTGTTCAAATCAGCATTGAAATTTAATATTGTTATCAGTTGTAATTTAATGTTCCTTACTGAAATAAGCGATAATTTTTTGTTTTTTTATTTCGCGGCTGAATGCTAAACGGAATTAGCCTATCTATAAAAAAAGGGCTTTCTTTCGAAAGCCCTGTAGTTTCAAAAATGAAACTGATAAAAAAGCGAATTGAATCAGGCTACACTATTTTGTAGTTGAAAATTTATTGGACAACGACCTTATTGGTCACATTTACTTTGTTCACTTCACTGGAAACTCGAATCAGGTAATTGCCTTTTATTGACAATTCAGGGAAACGGAATTCTTCCAGCTGCGATTCACCATTGATAGTTACTTCTTTTGATGTAATAAGTCTGCCGGATATGTCTAATAACTGAACCTGGTATCTTCCTGCAGGCTGCTCCGAGAAAGATAGTCTTACAACACCATTGGTTACAGGATTAGGATATACACTTATACCATTTTTCAGTATAGTTTCAACAGGCTGACCTTTTTTTGCAATGGCATCTGTTACATCCGGTACTGTTGCCGGAGTAGTTTCCTCTTTTTTCTTCTCTTTTTTCTTTTTATCAAAGGCAAGGATACCATTTGCCAGGTCTGATGCATTAAATACATCAGCACCGGAAGAAACTTTTTCTGCCTGTAAAGTGTTCAGATCAAAACGATAATAACCTGTTGTAGATTCTGAGCTGGCAATGAATACACTACTTCCTTCTTCTACCATGGCACCATTTGTGCTAAAGCCTTGTGGTAAACCTTTGATGGAACCCAGATGCGAAGCTATTTTACTTTCAATATTTATCTTGAAAACATTTCTATTGGCTGTTACCAGGTATAAATTACCTGAAGCATCTGCTATCATATCGCCGCCATATCCGCCACCGCTGTGAATGGAATACCTGGTATTGGCACCATCATCGGTCAATGCGCCAAGATCTGTAATGGTGGGTTTTTTCCCTGTAGTAAAACGTATCAGGTGAGTGCCATCATTAGTTAATGCATAACCATCGCCATCTGACGCTATCACCATCCTGGTAATTTGATTGGAGGTATTATCCCCATATTTAACTGTTCCAAAAGCTTCATCTTCGAAATAATATATTTTACCTGACTTCAGATCTATATACCGTAGCTGGTTAATGCTCATAGGAGTGTAGTACAATCTTTCATGTTTCTTATCATACGCCAATGCAGCAGAATTGGTAGAAAAAGGTTTGTCAGTTTGTTGAGGCTGGCCAATTACAACTACCCTGGCATAGGAATGTACGTTCGGATTAAAGTTAACATTTCTCCCATTTGCCTTATCCAGTACCTGGTCAAGGTTTACCACTCTTCTTTGCGTTGCAGAAGAAGTGGAATTTACCGGAGTAGTAGTAGAATAAATAGTCGCGTAAGTATTTCCGGTAGTAACCTCTTTTTTAGCTACTGCTTTTCCCGTTCTGGCATTAAGC
>JANMLJ010000380.1:0-5491 GCA_031372465.1 Chitinophagaceae bacterium
ACTGCCAGCACGGTAACGGGCTGTAATTTTTTCCACCTTAATCAACCATTTACAGCTATCTCCATTCACTAACCCAAACTTTATATTGCCTCCCATACCAGGCATATATATCGCAAACTCAGGAAGATCACCTGCTTCAACCCGAAAAGCCGTATTGGTTCCATACAATGCTCTTGTAAACCTTCTGTTACCATTAATGATTACAATATCATTCCCTTCCGGATGATAACGGAGTGTTCGTTGTTTATCATGCCACCATTTGGTGCTGTCGGTTGGTTGAGCAATAAGCGGGTGAAAAAAAAGTACCGGTAAGAGTATACACCAGTATTTCTTTATGAAGGATAAATAAAAAATTCTATTATAAGAAAAAGTAGCTATCATTTTTTAATTTAAAAATTATACATATAAAAACTTCGAAATGGAACCACATAGGATATAGAACACATAGAAGGAAACAAATAGATTTTTATATGAACCCTATGATTCAATGTACCCCCGACCGGGAAGGAGTGGTGGTTCAAATAAATTAGTTGTTGCTTCATACAAATCGTCAATTTATTTTAAACGCGATTATTTTTACCTGTTGTGGTGCAATATCTGCTTTTCCTTCTCCATCCTTTTGGTCGGTGTATTGCACAAATAAATTTAACTTCTTTTTTGTTTTCCATAATTCAGTATCATAACTAGGTTCCCAGGAGCCAACAGATTCATTGGTGAGGTTTGTTACAGTCCATTTACTCTTGCCGATATTACTATTCATTGCAGCTGATACTTTATTTCCCAATTCTTCATCCCGGAAAATAACTGCCACACAATTATTTCCATTATTCTTCCAGGAAATAACCTGGGGACGGGAAATCGGAATCCGTTTTGTACCGGCACCGCTCAAACTAAAAGCTGTTTTACGAAATCCCAGGCTTTCTACCTGCCACTGATTGTTTGTTTTATAAATAATATGATACTGCGGTACAATATCTCCTTTTTCTTTCCAATAGGAGGCAATACAAGGATTGCCCTCGTCATCAGTACACATGCTGGTCTGATTTATCAGCTCACTTTTTTGAGGAATGCGACAAACATATTCTGCTGTTGTTGCATTAATAGGCAAACTATATTTTTCTCCTTTAGAATTTTCCCAGGTAACTCCCCCGTCGGTAGACCGGGCATAGCACATATCATGGTTGCTTGCCACATCAGGCGACTCTCTCCAAACCCAGGAGATATGAATAGTTCCTTTTTTATCTACACATGTCTGCCAGTAAGCGTTTCTTTCTTTCTCGCCATCAATTAAATTGCTATGCAACTGCTTCCATTGCTTTTCGTTTTTATTGTACCAGTTTATGACAAGATTACCTTGTCCGGATTGTCCGTCCCGGTAAAAGAATAATAAGTTACCATTGGGTAAAGTATGAAACTCAGGATAGGTTACATTTTTTTCGTGGCTGCCTGTCATAGGCAGTTCAGTAGTCATTTGTAAAGAACCGGGAGCCACACTTTTGCAATAATGCAACGTATTGCCGTGGTGATTCCATGATATGTGCAGGTAACCATCACCGTCTGTCATTATGCTGATAGATCGATGGGCATCCGTAACATCACCTTTTAAATCCGTTATTTTTAATTCCCATTTACTGGCGGTTAGTTTTCTTTTTCCGAGTACAACAAAACCTTCCTTGTTATAATAAGAAATGTATTGTGTATTCTTAAATGTACATAAAGAATTTTTTCTGAACACCACTGTGTTAATAGAATTATTTGCCCAACCGCTGCTGACCTGTATTATCCTTACATTTTTAATTTGCTGTGAAAACAGGGGGCACGAGAATAGGAGAAGTAAGCAATAAATAACTGACTGTTTATGACATTTAATTTTCATTAATTAAAATAGCTTGTTTCCCTTTATGGATTTGGGGCAAATACATTATCTACAGCCGGTCTGCTATATTGTTCTTTATTATTCGTCGTTTTGGGCATACCAAAATAGAAATACAAAGTTCTTTTTTTACTGCCACTTACATGATTCAATTCGCTTTGTGAACCATACACTTTTGTATTGGTAGTAAGACCTGTAGCCAGTTTTGTACCTATCGGAGGTATGCAATCGAGAAATGATATATTACCAACCGGAATTTCGGGGTGTGGCTTTGCAGCCGCACTCAATGCATAAAAATCGAAGAGACGGACAAACAAACCACTGTCCTTGCTGGCGACATAAAATTTACCTTCTACGGTACTTAGTTCCATCCAGGTAACCTCTCCATAATATCCTTTGAACTCCGGATAAACTACCGGTGAATAACCAGTATGTGTATTGTTATAAACATTCTGCCATACATTGACCGGCGTTCCCTGCATACGGTTTTTCCATTGTCGGGAAGAGCCTTTACCCAACCAACGATTAGATAAAACATAATTTTCAGGGTAATTAAAACTGATTCCGGTAAAAGGCTGATCGCCATCAATATGGTATTCATACTCCAGCGTTGTCCATCCACTTGCATTGATTGACCATTTGGTATATTTCATATTGCCTTTATAAGTAAACTCTACCACCATATTATTGTTTTCGCTGTATGCTTTACTTCCGGTAACTTTTGCTTCTCCTTTTACCAAAACAGGGCCGTTATTAAATGACAGCACATAATCATTGGCCGAATTTTTTGTAGTGACAAGATTTCCTGTTTTCTTATCCAGGACTACACTTACTTCACCACCGGTAATTGTGTACACCGTGTCTGTTTCTTTTAAAAATGTTGAATCATTTTTAAAAAAAACAAAGTTATTCAGCTGAGCTTGTTTATTTTTTATTTCGCTTGTCCATTTGTACAGCTCTTTTCCAAAAGGGTCTTTGGCTACTATTATCAATGCATCATAATTTTTGTAATCAGCAGGTAGACGCAGGTTTAACACTCCCTGTTTTACAGCAGCAATATCCGGAGCCACAATCGTTCCTTTTTGTTTTACCACATAGCCATCATAGCGGTCGAAAGGTTTGCTGAAATCAACTAATGCCCAGAAGAAACTACATTGGTTTGCATTAGTAAAATGAAACCGGTTGTCCATTTCAATTTGTCCATTAAAGTTGGCCGGTAATTGTGTTGGCAAATTCAACCGGATGGGAGAAAATATTTCCCGCAAGGCATAAAAACTTCCTTCTTTCTCCCTGTGCGGTCCTAAAATTCCATCCGGTGCATTCAGTCCATTGGCATCTAAAACATTATTCAAATCAGTTCTTACCACAGCTTCGTCTGAAAATGCCCAGATAAAAACACCTCCGCTCTTTTGCGATTTCCAATGCAGGTTCCAGAAATCTTCCATGGCCGAACCGCCACCGCCATCATCCTGTGCATGCAACATTTCAGTTGGCATGTAAATCAATGAATCATTTAATATTTTTTGTGTGCTGTAATAATCTTCATAATGATTACAATCTATACCATTGAACTGGTTTCCGGGCCGGTGATGCGGATGTATAACTGGACGTTTTTGAAAATCCCATTTTACAAAATCATCATCCAGTTCTTTATTAGTGCCACCTTCATTTCCATTATCCCAAAAGATAATAGACGGATGGTTTAAATCTCTTAAGACTAATTCCTTTACTAACGGTTCACCAGCTTTAGCAGAATAAAATTTCTGCCAGCCCGCCAGTTCATTCAATACATAAATGCCTAACGAATCACAGAGTTGTAAAAACAATTTATCGGGTGGATAATGAGAACAACGAACCGCATTCATATTCATTTCTTTTAATAACAATACATCCTGCAATTGCTGTTCATCACTCAAGGCCCTGGCGGTTTCCGGCCAGAAGCAATGACGGTTCACCCCTTTAAATTTTACTTGACTGCTATTGATATAAATTCCCCGACCATATTTTATTTCTATAGTACGAAAACCGAATTTCTCATTCAGTTCATACAATTTCTTTCCGGCAGCATCTTGTAATACCACATTTGCATTATAAAGATTGGGAGTTTCAGAAGTCCATGTTTTTATGTTTGTACTATTTGCATTCACTATCACATTCACTGCATTTTTATCAACCGGGGCTTTAATGGTACCAATTATTTTTTTATTTGCATCTGTAATGGTGGTTACAACGGTAGCATTTCCCGAAAGCCCTTTTGTCCAAACCTGCATTGAAAATTTTCCGTCAGCTTTTGCATCTATGCCGACATAGTCAATAAACTGTTTGGGGGTGGCTTCCAAAAAAACCGGGCGAAAGATGCCGCCAAATATCCAATAGTCGGCCAACCGTTCTGCATTATTCACACTGGCATCGGCACTCATTTTGCTTACTGTTACTTCCAGTGTATTGGGTCTATCATAATTTAGCAAAGCAGAAATATCATACTTGAACCGATAGAATGCACCCTGGTGAATTACTCCTGCACTCTTTCCATTAATCTTTACATCTGTATCTGTCATGCTGCCATCAAAAACAATATTGACCTCCTTCCCTTTCCATGTGGCTGGTACTTTAAACTGGTATTTATACATTCCTTTCTCATCATAAAACCGGGCATTCTTTCCGTTGGTTTTATAATCCCGCCCATAATTATAATTACCAAAACCCTGCTGTTCCCAGCAACTGGGGACAGCAATCTTTTTCCATAAACCACTGTTACGACCATCCGTACAAAAGAAATCCCATTGGACTGTGTTTTTTGTATCTGTACCAGAGAGGTATTGAATTTGTTTTTGTTGTGCTTTGATTCTATTTGAAGAAAAAAGGGCGACAAAAATACCAAAAAATAGTAGTCTTTTTTTCATTTCAGATTAATGTTATCGTTTGTAAAACTCAATTGTGCAAATAACAAACTTGCAATTCATAACAAATATTTTAATTTATTTTTCCCCTTACCAGACGTATACATTGTCCGGCTGGCGGAATAATCCGGGAAAACATTCTCTTTCCATTCTTTTCCATTAGCTTCAGAATATACGTTTACCGCTGTTGGTGTTTCATTGTTTACTTTAATTCCACCATCACCACACTTTTTGCAGGCAACGCTATTGATAGATACTCACCTTCTTTTTTTACTGCTTTAAACTCAACAGGCTTAATTTTCGAAGGGTTCTCAAACGTATTGATATCCGTAAAACTAGTGGCAGTAAGTATACTTGCATTTAACTTTTTCCAGGAAGCGCCTTGTAGTATAGTTTTAATACTGATTGTTTTTACCGGGTCAAGGTTTACAAAGGTCAAATGAATTAAACCCAGGGAATCTTTTGAAGCAGAAACATTAACAGCCGGAATTTTTTGTGTACCAGATTGATAAGAAGGACTGTTTATCTGAACCGGTAACCATTTTGCATCCTGGTGCGCTTTGAACATATCAAACACATGATAAGTTGGTGTTACAATCATTTGATTTCCCTTCGTAAGGATCAATGCCTGCAACACATTTATTGTTTGAGCAAGATTAGCGAATCGCACTCTGTCACAATGGTTATTGAAAATATTAAGTGTGGATGCAGCAACCAG
>JANMLJ010000413.1:0-33961 GCA_031372465.1 Chitinophagaceae bacterium
GTCAGATTGGACAGGATTACTGACAAATTTGAGTACAAGTTTTTTTGATATCAATGGAAGTTTAACGAATGGCCCTAAGAACATTTGGTCTACTGCTGCCAATGATCTTACAAATACATTATTTGTAACACCTGATAATAACGGTCAGCCATATGTAGTATTTAATGAAGTGATTGCTGCAGTAGAAGCAGGTGATACACGCTTTACAGGTTCTGCAGCAAAAGCAATGGCAAGAGCTGCTGCCCGTACGAGTGGTGTATTTACTTCAACGCATGAAGTAAGAATGTTTGCTACTAATACTTCCAATAGTAATATTATCAAGAATGAGGAATTGATACTGATGTATGCAGAGGCAAACGCAGAAGTAAACACAGTAGCCAGCCTGGCGCTTGCAGTAACCGCCATCAATAAAATCCGGACTGGATATGGTTTGCCAGTTTATTCTGGTGCTGTAACTAAAGCGGCTTTAATCGATGAAGTTTTAAAGCAGCGACGTTTTTCTCTTTTCCTTGACGGGCATCGCTGGTTTGATATGCGTCGCAGAGGTTTGCTGGCACAAATTCAACCACAAGGCCTTATCGGAACACAGACGTTTGTTGTATTTCAAAAAATGTCACGTCCGGATGCTGAAATTCAGTGGGATTTACAGAATCCTTAATTGAGATAATCAACATTTAATAGGAACCTCCTGGTAAATATGCCGGGAGGTTTTTTTTATAATAGAGACATTAACAATTTCACAAAAAAATTATACTATTTCTATATCATTTTACAGGCCTGATAATTTTAAGCCGGTTTAATTTTTTTCCTTTTTCAACAAAGCTTTCTACAACCCCCTTCGTTTCCAGGTCGAGCCGGATGGTTATAGTGTACCAGGAAATTGATTTTTTAATCCCGATAGCTATAGGGTCCGGCCATTTTTTCAGTATAATTTTTTTGACATCTTTACTGAGTTCAGTAAAGGTTTTGCCTTTACTTCCTTTCAGGCTTTGCAGAATGGCAGCTTTAATGGGTTGATAAATAGCCCTGTCAAACTTTTTTTCTGTTCCTGTAACAGGATGAGTGGCAATTATCTTTTTTGATCGGATCGTGGTTGGATTGACTGTTTTATCCATTGTTATAAAATATTTTGCAAAGAGGAGGAAAGTCTTTTGAGTCTGTCTGTATAATGTTTAATATACAATACTTTTATTTCATCAGACAGAAAACTCCTGTTCGTCATTACTTTTACCTCCTCTGTTTTTTGTAAAAAGACTCCAAGCATTCTTTTTACCCTTGCAGGAATTAACCCGATCCGTTTGCCAAATTCATAAAAATCATCAAAGGCATAATAGCCATAAGTGCTGAAGCTTGGGTGTTCATAATCTTTTTCATACAACCCATCTTTCAGGGCCATGTCACCATCATCAATGTGAATACGGGTATTAATTAAATCATAAGCGGGTGCCAGAAAGGCATCTCCTTCGCCTTTACAATCTATCCGGGAAAAATTTTTAAGATGTGCATCACCATTGCTGAACAAATAATTGAATATCATTAACTGAAAGAACTGCTCTTTTGTTTTTATATTGGCCGGAACGTATTGGTCTATCAGCCGGGCAATTCCTTCATAACTGAATTCGTATTTAAAATCCTTTCCTTTGATTAAACTGGTGTGCCCGGCAATGGAAGCGAAATCTTCTTTCAGGCAACGGGTACCATCTGCTTTTACATCGAAGCGGCGGGTAATATACGCAGGCACCCCATCTGAAAAAAAGATCAAAGCGTTTTTTGCAGCAGGTAGTTTAAATACCTGCGAGGCAATTTGCATGGTGAGGTGTTCGTTGACGGGTGCCTGGTTTACATTCAGCAAATCTGCTGGTATGGGTTTTAAAATAAACTCACCACCATTGTCTGTTAATTCAAGTGTTTTGTTATTTAGTTTTAATGAATATTTTTCCTGTACACCTGAAATAGAAATGCGGCTCCTGTTTTCCAAAAATTTTTTCTTTTGCTCTCCTTCTTTTTGGGGCGAGGCAAACGGAAGTATATGGCTTACCCTTTTTCCTCCAAAAACTTCTTTAATACATTTTGGAGAATAAGAACTGAACCCTTCCGCTAATGTGCCGGGGCAAATTTTTATGTTATTTATATCAATCATTTATTTCTCTTACCGTTATGGCACCGATGGTTTCATGGGCTGCCGTTTTTAATAACAAACCAAAATAATCTTCCTCGTCAATTTTTAACATACGGCTTTGTAATTTTTTATTTACCCCTTCGCTTATCATATTAAAGAAAAAAGGAAAAAGAAAAGATGACAGGTGCTGTTGTTTGTTTTTAGGTAGTGTTACACTTATTGCCGGATATGTTGTATTAAAGAAATAATTATCAGCATAGTGAAAAATATAATCACCTCCATCTGTTTCGGTTAATACACCTGCCAGTAAATCGTTATATAGCACTTCGCCTTGCCTCATTACTAAGCGGTTTAAACTGGATGCTGATTTCAAGGCCCAGCACATCCAGGATTTTTATGAAAGACGCTATGCTTGTACTGCCTTCTCCATTTTCTACGGAACGGATTGTCCGTTCACTAAGACCTGTTAGCTCAGACATGTCTTTTTGAGTGTAGTTCAGCAGTTTTCTGCGAGATTTGATTTTTCGTGTGCTCTTTTCTAAAATCATAATAGCGGCAAAATATTGTCTATTTTGATTAAATTTAATAAATATTATTGACTAAAACAATGAAAAACGGCAGAAAATGTTGTTTTTTACTCATTTTAAATGCAATTAGTATCCAGATAATGAAATGAGGCAGGATATGCAGGTATTATACTGGGAATAAGAGTAAAAGTCTAAAGCAATTAGTTTTATCGCTTATTCTTAAAAAAATCTTTCATCAATTTGCCACATTCATCTTTTAACACTCCCCTTATCAATTCTGTTTTAGGATGAAAAGGCCAGTTGGCCCCGGCTATTTTTTTATAGCCGCTCTTTTCATCATCTGCACCATAAACTATTTTTCCAATCTTACTCCAATAAATGGCTCCGGCACACATTAAACAGGGTTCCACCGTCACATACAAAATGGCTTCCGGTAAATATTTACTGCCCAGAAAATTAAAGGCAGAAGTGAGTGCAATCATCTCAGCGTGAGCGGTAGGGTCTTTCAATCGCTCGGTCATGTTGTGCCCTCTTGCAATAATTTTTTCATTGACTACCACTATTGCACCAATAGGTATTTCATCGTCCTCAAAAGCCCTTTTGGCTTCTTTAATAGCCTGCATCATGTAATACTCGTCAGTCATTGATCAAAGAGTTTTATCTATAGTAAGCTACAAAGCCAGCGGGAAATATCTTATAAAATAATACAAACTCAATTTCTGGAAATAATCTATCCTACCCTCTGAACGAATTAGTAACTTGGTATAAAATTAGAATTAATGGCAGACATTACCAGCCTGAATAAAATGCGGCATTATTTTAATAGTGGCGCCACCAAACCCATTGCTTTTCGAAAAGAGCAACTAAAAAAACTCAGCGCCTCCATTCTGCAACATGAACAGGAATTGAATATTGCATTGTATGCAGACCTGAAAAAAAGTGCCGAAGAAGTATGGGCTACAGAAACCGGACTGGTAATAGCTGAATTGAATACAGCCATAAAAAATCTTCGCGGTTGGATGGAACCCGAATCAATAAGTACTAATTTATTAAACCTTCCTTCTTCCAGCAGTGTTTTGAAAGAGCCGCTGGGATTGGTACTGATCATCGCACCCTGGAATTATCCTTTTCAATTATTGATAAATCCATTAATTGGAGCAATAGCAGCCGGAAATTGTGTGGTAGTAAAACCAAGTGAGTTTGCACCTGCCACGGATGAAGTGATGAAAAAGATAATTACAGCTTGTTTCGCTGAAGAATACATTTTGTATGTACAGGGAGACGGTGTAACAGTGATTCCTGAGATGATGAATAATTTCACTTTTGATCATGTATTTTATACCGGTAGTACTGCTGTAGGAAAGATCATTTATAAAATGGCAGCGGAAAGATTAGTGCCGGTAACACTGGAATTGGGGGGCAAAAGCCCTTGTGTGGTAGAGTCTGATGCCAATATCAACGTGGCAGCCCGTAGAATAGCAATGACAAAATTTTCCAATTGCGGACAAATGTGCGTAGCGCCAGATTACCTGTTGGTCCATAGTTCCGTTAAAGACAAATTAGTTACTGCTATGAAAGAAGCCATCCTGCATTTTTTTACAGATGTACCGGAGGAGAGTTATAACTATGGAAAAATTATTAACGAAAAACAATTTAGCCGTATTACAGGGTATCTTTCGCAGGGAACTATAGCGCATGGAGGCAGAACCAATAAAGAAAAATTGTTTATTGAGCCAACAATTCTTACGGATGTTTCTTTGAGTGGTACAATAATGAAAGAGGAAATATTCGGTCCTATTCTTCCTGTAATTACTTTTAACACCATGGAAGAGGCCTGCCAGATTATTCAAAACAATCCTAATCCATTGTCTTTTTATATTTATACTTCGAGCAATAAAAAAGAAAAAGAATGGCTGGATGCTGTGCCGGCAGGGGGAAGTTGTGTCAACAATTCAAGCTGGCATTTAACCAATCATCATCTCCCTTTTGGGGGAAGAGGTTTTAGTGGTATGGGATGTTATCATGGTAAATATTCATTCGACACATTTAGTCATAAAAAAGCAGTGATGAAAACACCTACCTGGTTTGACCCGGCCATTAAGTATCCGCCATTCAAAGGGAAATTAAAATTATTTAAATGGATAATACGCTGATGGTAAAAAAATCAACATATGGTAAACTTAAAAGAATATTCATTGTTTTAATTTTATTCATACTGGCATTTGCTGTATATGTGGAAATAGCAAACCGTAATTCAAAAAATATGACCTACCGTCAAAAAGTATTAAAAGCTGTTTACCCCGTATTTATGTGGTTTTCAAAGCTTACCGGAAAAGATACAAAAGGGCTTTCTAATAACAGGCAGCCCCCTATTTCATTTTATTCACTCAAAGGGGTTAAGAATAACGGAGATACGCTGGATTTTGGCAGCCTGAAAGGAAAGAAAGTAATGCTGGTGAATACAGCCAGTGATTGCGGATATACCAATCAGTATAATGATTTACAAAAATTATCTGAACACTATAAAGATAAATTAGTGGTCATTGGTTTTCCGGCCAATGATTTTAAGGAACAGGAGAAAGGTAGCAATGAGGAAATTGCAAAATTTTGTAAACTTAATTTTGGTGTAACATTTCCGTTAATGGGAAAAAGTAGTGTGATTAAATCTACACAGCAAAACACTGTTTATCAGTGGCTGACAGATTCTGCTAAAAATGGATGGAATAATAAACCGCCTTCCTGGAATTTTACCAAATACCTGATTAACGAAAAAGGTGTACTGACCAATTATTTTGCTTCTTCTATTTCTCCTATGAGTAATGAAGTGATGAAAGCAATTGAGATTGATTAAACGGCAAATATGTTTAATATGACTGATGTTTAGAAATATTTCAACATTGAAAAGATTGGAAATTTTATTATAGGGAAAAATGAGCTATAATGACATCATCGGGACAATTGGCGTTGGGTTGATACTGCTGGCTTATTTCTGCAATACATTTGGTATGATAAATGGCAGAAGTAAGTACTTCTTTCTTATAAATAGTATAGGAGCAGGCCTGGCCTGTTATGCTTCATTGCTGATTAACTATTGGCCATTTGTGATGCTGGAAGGCACCTGGTTTCTTGTTTCAATTATTGGACTGGTTAAAGCGTTTAAATAAATTTTATGGAGATCATTTTACAACAGGTAGCAACAGTTAAAAATTCGCGAACTGATTTGTCAGATGATTACTGGGGAAGCATTGTAAGCGAAATTGAATTATTGCCGCATATCCCCGCCAAAGCATTTAATGGCATTGAAGAATTTTCTCACCTTGAAATTGTATTTCATTTTGATAAAGCGGATAAAACCAAGGCCGTTTTCTTTTGTCATCCCCGTGGAAATAAAAACTGGCCGGAGGTAGGCATTTTTGCACAGCGAAAAAGGGATAGGCCTAATGGCATTGGTTTAACAATAGTTGAATTGTTGAAGAGAGAAGGTAAATCTATTTGGGTAAAATACCTGGATGCCATTGATGGTACTCCTATTCTTGACATAAAACCTGTGATGAAAGAATTTTTACCGAATGGTGAACTTTGTCAACCGCAATGGTCACATGAATTAATGAAAGAATACTGGGCTTAATAGTTCTGTTAAATAGTAAAGCGTTTATACCGGGCATTTTTCATGATAATTAACCAGTTCAATCGGTGTTTTTTCAAACTCATAACCACTGTAAGTTCTGGCAATATCATCAAACACTTCGTTTATCTCTTCTTCCGTTTTTAAGGTCACCAGTTTATTACGAAACTCTTTGATATTAGGTAAACCTTTTAAATAATTAGCATAATGACGGCGCATCTCATTAATACCGACAATTGGATTTTTCCATTCGATAGATTTTTTCAAATGCTTGCGGCATACAAATAACCGGTCTTCAATTGATGGGGCTGGTAAGTGTTCGCCTGTCTTAATAAAATGTTTTATCTCATTAAATATCCAGGGGTAACCTATAGCCGCACGTCCAATCATTACGCCATCTACTCCATACCTGTTTTTATATTCAACAGCTTTTTCCGGAGAATCAATATCGCCATTACCAAAAATAGGAATGGTGATGCGTGGATTATTTTTTACTTTTCCAATCAATGTCCAGTCTGCTTCTCCTTTATACATCTGTGTACGGGTACGTCCATGAATCGCCAGAGCTTTAATACCCGCATCCTGTAAACGTTCTGCTACCTCTTCAATATTTCTGGTATTATCATCCCATCCCAATCTTGTTTTTACTGTAACCGGCAATGAAGTTGATTTTACAACCGCGGATGTTAGCCTTACCATTAAATCAATATCTCTTAATACGCCAGCGCCGGCGCCTTTCAAGGCTACTTTTTTTACCGGGCATCCAAAATTGATATCGAGCAAATCAGGATTGGTAACTTCAACAATTTTTGCTGCCATGGCCAAACTATCCTCATCACCACCAAAAATCTGGATGCCCACAGGACGTTCATAGTCGAAAATGTCTAATTTTTTCATGCTTTTAATAGCATCTCTGATCAGACCTTCGCTCGAAATAAACTCCGTATACATTAAATCAGCCCCGTTATCCTTGCAAACGGCCCTAAATGGCGGATCGCTTACATCTTCCATTGGCGCCAGAAGCAGTGGAAAGTCAGGAAGTTGTATGTTGTCAATCTTTACCATTCAAAATTCATTTACCTATTTTTGAGCCTGTAAATTTACAAACGAAACACGAGAGTTTAAACATGAAGGGTCTTTTAAAATCAAAGTCTGCCGGAACTCAGTTCCTCTTGCTTATCAGCATTGCTCTTGCCAGTTTTTTCATAATTGGCCTTTTGGGTACAGTTTTATTATCTAAAATTACAGGCATGAGCCTGGAGACAATGAGTGATAATTCCAAATGGGATTATAATAGCGGCACATTACTTACTGTTATCAGGGGAATGCAGCTTATCCAGTTTGTTAGCTTATTTCTTATTCCTACTTTGCTTTGTGCCCGGTTTTTCAGTACCGATAGTAAAGATTACCTGGGTCTGAAAAATCCATCCGATAACCGTTATTATCTGGTTGCTGTAGCTATTTTACTGATAGCTCTTCCATTTGTCAATTTTATTGGGGAACTAAACCGAAATGTGCAGTTTCCGGCTGATATTGCAAAATGGATGAAAGAGCAGGAAGCTGAAGCTGCCAAAAGCATTAAAGCATTATTATCAAAACATACCATTAAAGATTTACTCCTTAACATTATTTGTATTGCCGGGCTTGCCGCTGTTGGTGAAGAGTTATTATTCCGTGGGATAGCGCAACGTTTGCTGATCAAACTATTTAAAAGTCCCTGGGCAGGTATCATTATTTCAGCTTTTATTTTTTCTGCCATGCATGTTCAATTTTACGGGTTTTTGCCACGATTCATACTAGGCATCTTACTGGGAGCCATTTATTGGTACAGCGGTAGTTTATGGACAGCTATCCTTGCACATTTTGTGTATGATGCTTTATTGATCATATTGGTCTATTTCAACCCGGCATCATTGAATGATGAAAATGCACTGAACCTGTCAAATATTGCGGTGGCAGCAACCGCCAGTTTTGGTGTTGTTTGTTTCCTTCTTATCTGGATGAAAAAGAAATCAACAGTTTCCTTTCAGTCGGTGTATGCAGCTGATGTAATACCCGTAAAAGACCATCCTTTTTAATTATTATTCATGGCATTCAACTGGCAAACTTTCAGAACAAGAACTTTAACAGCCATCGTATTTGCTGCGATAATGCTGCTGGGTTTGTTTTGGAACCCCTGGAGCTTTCTTGTTTTGTTTTCCATTATTCATTTTGGCTGCTGGTGGGAGTATTTGAAGCTGACAGAAAAAATTCACAACACCACCTTTCATTCCTATACAAAATTGGGGTTAATGGTAATGGGTTATGGATTGATGTTGTGGTTTTGCAGCCCTGCTTTTCAGATCAATAGTTATGGATTGAAAGAAAATATTTCATTACCAGTATCAGTGGCAGGATTTACTTTATTACTGATTGGTATTTTTCAAAAGAATGTAATTAAGCTGAAATCCTTTGGGATGGCATTAGCAGGTATGATCTATATTTCGTTGTGCTGGGGGCTTATGCTAGACCTGTATAAAATATCGAACATTCATCTACAAGACAGTTTTATTGTGGCCGCCGAAAATTTTATTCCAATAACCATCATCATCAGTATCTGGATAAATGATACAATGGCATATATAGTTGGTTCATTTATTGGGAAAACCCCCTTATCTGTAATTTCACCTAAAAAAACCTGGGAGGGGACTATCAGTGGAATAATTCTCTGTTTAGGAGTGATGTCGTTGCTATATCCCAGGCTTTTTTATTCAATAAATAGTATGCGCCTTTCAATTATTGTTGGGTGCATAGCGTTAATAGCATCCACCGTAGGTACTATTGGTGATCTGCTCGAATCAAAACTAAAACGCCTGGCCGGTGTAAAAGACAGTGGATCATTAATGCCGGGACACGGTGGCTTTTTGGATCGCTTTGATTCGCTATTATTGGCTACACCATTTGTTTGGGGCTATGTATATTTTTTCATGAAGTAATTTTCATTCCTTATTGATCATTGACTATTCACCATTTACTATATTTGCCGCATGACCATTCATAAAGAAGGATATAAAACAATTGCGATAAGTACCATTTTTTTTGGTGTAATTAATATTCTTTCATTCTATTTTCTGAGTTCTTCCCTTCCATTTATTAGCTGGATTATTTTTATTGGAACAACGGGCCTTTTATTATTTGTCATTTCTTTTTTCCGGATACCAAACCGGGTGCTTACCAAACAGGAAGATGCAATCATTGCCCCGGCAGATGGTAAAGTAGTGGCAATAGAAGAAGTACAGGCCGATGAATATTTTACTGACCGCCGAATACAGGTGTCCATTTTTATGAGCCCCCTGAATGTGCATGTAAACCGCAATCCGGTAACTGGTGAAGTGGTGTACAGCGAATATCATAAAGGAAAATACTTAGTTGCCTGGCATCCAAAATCCTCTACAGAAAATGAACGTCATTCTGTAGTATATCGAAAAGAGGGTAAAGAAATATTAGTAAAACAAATAGCAGGTGCGGTCGCCAAAAGAATAATCAATTACCTGCAGCCCGGTCAAAAAGTAAAGCAAACCGAAGAAATGGGGTTTATCAAATTCGGGTCAAGAGTTGACTTATTATTGCCACTTAATGCTAAGATCCTTGTTAAGATTGGCGATAAACCACAGGGTGGTGTAACTGTTCTGGCTACCTGGTAAAAAACCTGTCCCATCCTTCGATAAACCCGATAGCTATCGGGTCTGGAGGAACTTAGATCACCATACCATTACCTCTTTGATAAATTCTTCAAAGAAAAATATTTTCTAATTCCTTTAATGAATAAACGGTGTAAGTAGGCAACTTATCATTTACCAGCACCGGTTCTTTCGTCAAATGATTGACATGCACCTGGTCAATACCGGCATTAACAGCACCTAAAATATCTACATCAACAGTATCCCCGATCATAATACTTTCTTCCGGCTTTGCCCCTGTTTTTTGAAAAGCATAATCAAATATTTCTTTATGTGGTTTCAGGCTGTTACTACCCTCAGAAGTTATTACTTCAATAAAATACTTGTCAAGCCCGGAATATTTTAATTTGCTATGCTGTGTTTTTTCAAATCCATTGGTAATTAAATGCAGCAGGTATTTTTTTTCGGTCAGGTAATCAAGAATCTCTATCGTATAAGGGAACAGAAGTTTTCGGGTAGGCAATAAATCTAAAAAATGAACACCCATTTCTCTGGCCAGCGGTTCATCGGCAATTTTAAAATCGAGTAAAGTCAGCCACAATCTTTTCCAACGCAACTCATCTACTTTCACAAACCCTTTGCGGTAGCGGTCCCAAAGTTTGTCATTATGAACAAGGTAGTTTTTATGAAACATATCGAAATTATGAACCCCCCTTGTTTCCAGTTTAAAAGATTGATAAAGTTCTTCCAGGGTTTGACGGCTGTTTGCTTCAAAGTCCCAAATAGTGTGGTCGAGGTCGAAAAAGAGATGTTTATACTTCATTACAGGTTGTAGATTTGCAAAGAAACTGGAAATTATAATACAATGAATGTAATTATCACCGGGGCATCAAAAGGAATTGGTAAATCTATTGCCGAAATATTTGCCTCCAATGGCCATGATCTCTATTTATGTTCACGGGGCGAAGTGGCTTTGTATAAGACGGTAGAAGAATTAATGACAAAATTTCCGGCTATTACTATCAAAGCAAAGCCTTCTGACCTGAGCAAAAAAGACGAAGCTATTGCATTTGGTAACTGGTGTTTGTCTTTTTGCACACCAGATATTTTAATTAATAATGCAGGTTTTTTTGAACCGGGTAGTGTGAGTAACGAACCAGACGGTGTAATAGAAAGCCAGATTGCCTCCAATCTTTATAGTGCTTACCATTTAACGAGAACGCTGGTATCAAAAATGATGGGGAAGAGGTCGGGCCATATTTTTAATATGTGTTCAATTGCTTCTCTTCATGCTTATGCAAATGGGGGTGCTTATAGTATCAGTAAATTTGCACTATATGGCTTTAGTAAAAACTTACGGGAAGAAATGAAGCCCTATGGAATAAAAGTTACTTCCATACATCCGGGAGCTGTAATGAGTGATTCCTGGGGTAATTACGACAATTCCTCCAAACGTATTATGGAGGCGGACGATATTGCAAAACTGGTTTATACGGCTTCACAACTCTCCATACAGGCCTGTGTAGAGGATATTATTGTCCGACCTCAATTAGGTGATCTTTAACCGTTGAAAGCTGGTTTTTCCCATTGATATATTTTAACCCCTTCTTTGTAAAAGCCATACTATTTTAGTGAGGTTATTCATGAAGAAAGCAACCATCATATTTACATTTCTACTGATTTCAGTACATGTACTGGCGCAGGTAAGTTTTAAAACGATGGTGCCTCAGCAACCAGTAGTTACTGGTGAATCCTTCCTGGTGCAATATATTATTGAAGATGGTGATAAGAATATGACTATCCGGCCACCCTTGTTTAATAATTTTCGGTATGTAGCCGGACCTAATGTATATATGGGGTCACTTTCAACTGCAAATGGACTGATACCACTTCGAAATGCAGTATATACGTTGGAGGCGATTCGTCCGGGAAAATTTATTATACAAGGGGCTGCCATAGTGATTAATGGTAAAGTACTAAGGAGTAACGATGCCATAGTAGCTGTCATTTCAAAAGAAGAAGCATTCCTATCAGATTTGTTTCGTGATAATAAAGAGAAGGGGAATGATATTTCTGATTATTTTTTACAACCTGGTGAGAACCCTTTCGATAAAATCAGGCAAAACCTTTTTGTAAAATTAGCGGTTGATAAAAAATCCTGTTTTGTCGGCGAACCGGTGCTTGCTACTTTCAAATTATATTCAAGGCTGGAATCAAAATCAGCTATAATAAAGAATCCCGGCTTTTACGGATTCACAGCCTATGATATAGAAAACCTTTCTGATAAACAGGTAGCTAAAGAAACAATAAACGGAAAAATATTTGATGTACATACAATCCGAAAAGTACAGTTATATCCGTTGCAGCCGGGAGTGTTTACCATTGACGCTATGCAGGTAAAAAACAAAGTAGAGTTTTCCCATAGTGCAGTCAATAAAAAAACAGAGCTGGAAATAGTTGAAGGTGTTGCAGGAGATAAAGAAAATGATAGCAGGGCTGAAGGAACAGATATAGTTGAAACGGATATTATCACTTTGCCCGTTACTGTCCATGTAAAACCGTTGCCTGCAAAAAATCAGCCAACTGGTTTTGAAGGTGCTATTGGAAAATTTAGTATTGCGGCATCGGCTATAAAAAATAGTTTGAAAAAAAATGAAGTAGGTGTTTTTGAAATCACTATCAGTGGTAAAGGGAATTTTATACAGCTTAGTCCACCTGCAGTGCAATGGCCTGCCGGAATTGAATCTTTTGAGACAATAGTACAGGATAATTTAGATAAAACAACAACCCCCTTAACCGGTAGCCGAACTTTCCGTTATCCATTTGTTAGCACAGTAGCGGGGAATTTTCATTTACCAGCGATAAAGGTTTCCTTTTTTGATACTGACAGTAATAATTATAAAACTATAATTACAGACGCAGTTGAGTTACTGATAAGTAATGAGGATAAAAAAAGTAATGTAGTAGAAGAGCATAAAACTTCCATTGCCAAAAACGCAGAAAAAGCAGCCCGAACAGCGGGAATTATTGTTGTATTCCTGGTATTGATCATTTTAATGTACTGGATATTCAGAAAAATCCCACCCGAAAAAGAGCTAACTGAACGTCAGAAACCTTTTTTATTTTCAGTGGAGAGTTTGCTGGCTCCGGCTTACGCTTCAATTTCAGAAGAGAGTAGCAGGTTTTATTCAGTTCTTCATGGTATTATATGGGAATTTACTGCGCAAAAATTTAGTTTAACAGGAAGTGGAATGAAAAAACAGATAGTAGCTGATAAAATGAGGGAAGCAAAAATAAAAATGAGTGTAGCAGATAGTTTGTTGCAGGTACTGGAACAATGCGAAACAGGTATGTTTACTAATACAAATCTATCCGATGATAGAAGCCGTTTGTTATTGCAGGTAAAAGAAGTAATGGAAAATATCAACATGCTGGGACGTCAGAACACATCACTCTGAATATTTATAGCCTACCCCTCGTACCGAAAAAAAATATTTTGGGTTGCGACTATCTTCTTCAAAGTATTTACGAAAATTGAGTATAAAATTATCAATCGTACGGGTAGTTGGATAAACGTTATAGCCCCAAACTGATTGTAATATTTTTTCTCTTGGCACCACTTCATTTTTATTTTCAATCAGTAATCTGAGCAGCATTGTTTCTTTCTTGCTCAAAGGTATTTTTTCGCCATTTGCTTTGGAAGCCACCTGTGCTTTGAAATCAATTGTATTGTCAGCAAAAGTATACGTATCACCAATGGTTGTTTTATCCAGTATTTTATTATTTTTATTAATAAGTTTATGTATTCGTAGTAATAATTCTTCCAGATTAAAAGGTTTGGTAAGGTAATCATCTGCTCCTTTTTTTAAACCAAGCACTCTGTCTGCACTGCTGTTTTTAGCACTAAGCATAAGAATGGGCACTTCATTATTGCTGATGCGTATGGTTTCAGTAACGGTAATGCCATCTATATCCGGAAGCATTACATCCATAATGATAAGATCAAAAAATTCTCCCTGTACAGCCTTTAAAGCTGCCGTACCTTCGAAAACCGATGTTACGTCATAACCTTCCATTTCTAGATTCAGCTTTAACGCTTCATGAAGATTCTCTTCATCTTCAACCAGTAATATGGATGTTTTTCTTTCAGTAGTCATTACTGTTTTCTTTTCAGATTTAATTCATAACAGCACTATTAAGCCGGTCTTTTAAAAATGACAACAAAATCACTACCAAGGGGTACATTATTTTTCACATAAATGCCGGCATTATGGTTATGGGCTATTATAGTGCAAAGATACAGTCCGAGGCCGCTACCCGGCTTTTTATGAGTGATTTCATTCCCAATCCGGTAAAATTTTAAAAAGATCTTTTTCTTTTCCTCATCCGCTATACCCGGGCCTTCATCAATTATATGCAATTCTACAGTATTTATCGAAGTTCCCGACTTGTATTTCTTCAAAGTTGCTGTTACCGGGCTTTCTTTTGGAGAATATTTAATAGCATTTTCCAGCAGGTTGTTAATCAGCATCTGGAGCAACAATGCATCGCCTTTTATATCAGCATCGGCCTCTATATTCTCTATAAATATCCTTTCAGGAAATCTATTCTGGAAATGGTGGATGCAGTCTTTTAATAAGGTGGAAAAATCAAGTTCTTCTTCGGCTGTCTTATTGTTATTATTTTCTAGTTGAGATACAAAAAGAATATTATTGGTTAAAAAATTCAGCCTGCTTGTTTCATCCAGTGTACTATGGATTAGTTTATTTTTTTTTCCCTGGTCAAGGGTGTATTTCTGTAATGTTTCCAGGTTTAGTTTGATAATGGCTATGGGTGTTTTTAATTCATGGGTAATAGCCATCATAAAATTCTGTTTATGTAATTGCAGGTTAAATTGCCGACGTACGTAACGATAAACAAAAGCTGCTCCAATAAAAATAAATAACAAAAATGTTATTCCTTCGGAAAGATGTTTCCGGCTGTTTTTTTTTGCCTCTTTTTTAATGGCTGAAATTTTATCGCCTAATTCAATGACGGACAATGAATCCTTTTCAATGTTAATAGTTTGATATTTAAGCTTTCTAATATTGATATTTTGTTTTTCAAGGGAGATAAACCACCAGGCTGCTGCTGCTAATATATATAACAGCAACATCGAGAAAACGAAAGTGGTGCGTCGTAGACTTTTGATGCTGGTATGCGGCATAATTCAATGATGGATTTATTGTTTCTTTTCAATTCTTAAGCCGGCATCTAATACATTTTTTAGCGGATTTTCCCGCATTATTTGTTCAATACTGAAAGTATATTCTCCGGGTTTTTTGAAATAAAATTGGCCGCCAACAGGTGTAAGCGGAATACGGTGTTCATAAATATCATCCATACCACTACCAAGCCAACCTTCATTATCTGTTGCAAGCCGAAGGTCAAATCGTGCAGTTTGTGTTGTATCTGCACCAGGCTGTTTTGTATGCAGGTTGATATATATGTTGTTGAAATTATATTTATCAGTATGTCGGAGAATGAGGAAAAGCTCGTAGGGGGAAACCGTGTCTTTAATACTAAATGTAAATGATGGCTGGTAGCTATTTTTCCAGGAATGCCCGGGAATATTCGCTGTTTTTTCAAATAATTCAACACTCGTACAGGTAGCAAATAGTAAAGCACAAGGCAGGAAGTATAAGAAGAATCGTTTTATACATTTCATCCTGCAAAGATACAGGTAAGGTTAAAATCTTGTTCCTTATAACACATTTAAAACCTGTTCCTTCGCCTTTTCCAATTCATCCTTCATCATTACTACACATTTTTGAATAGTGGAATCATAAGCTTTGGAACCGGTTGTATTAATTTCACGGCCAACTTCCTGTAATATAAAGGAGAGTTTTTTTCCTTTTGATTCTTCTTTTTCTGCGAGCAGGGATTTGAAATAGTCACAGTGATTTTTAAGCCTAACCTGTTCTTCTGTAATATCAATTTTTTCTATATAATAAATTAGTTCCTGTTCAAGCCGGTTGCCGTCGTAGTTTTCTTTGCCTACATTTTCTTCGAGCAGGCGGGTAATACCTTCCCGGATTTTTTGCTGGCGAAGAGGTTCCAGCTTTATCACTTCAGCCTGTTGTGTTTCTATATTATTGATTCGTATTAATAATTCATTTTCCATTACAGCCCCTTCGTTTAACCGATGATTGTTCAGTTTTTCTATAGCCCCCAACAAAACCTGTTGAAAATCCACCCATTCTTTATCTGTCAGGGTGTCGCTGCTGGGGGTGATGACTTCAGGCAACTTTACCAGTGTACTTAATATATGTGAAGTATCCAGGTTCAACGCAGCAGATAGTTCCGCCAGCGGTTTATAATATGCTTTAGCGAGATCAGTATTAATAGTAACTGGTTTGGCACTACCGGTGTCTTTCAGGCTGATCATACAATCCACACTCCCCCGGATAAGTTTTTCAGATAACATCCGTCGTATATCAAATTCAAAAGGTTTCAGAATTGCCGGTAATCTCAGTTGCAGTTCAAATTGTTTTCCGTTGAGTGATTTAATGTCAACCAAAAAAGTTTTATCACCCACATTTTTTTCAGCTCTTCCAAAACCGGTCATTGATTTCAGCATGAAGTATTTTTTAAGTTAACGTAAAGGTATTTTTAATTATTGATTATTGCGTTAATGAAAGTTTTGGTTGAGGCAGGTGATTTTTTACTATTGTCTGGTGATACTGTAAAATCGAATTGCCGGCCTTTATCATAATCAATATACTCCTCTCCCTATTCAATTTATTACGATAACCTTGTAATAAAAAGGCATTATTTTAAGCATTGTTTGTTACGAAACAGGCATAAAAAAATCCCTCCGTAGTAAGCGAAGGGATAATATATAGATGGGTTAGTAAGTACGGGAATCAAATTTCCCTGCACAATATTAGAAATAAATTTCTTGAACCAAAAAATATTTTCAAACTATTTTATTAACATTTTAGAAACAGTTGTGGATAAGCCAATTTTAAAATTGGCAATTTCTATGTGTGATCATAGAAAAAATTTTAAATAACTGTAATGATTTGTATTTCAATAAAATTATTATTTCTTCTGAAAATAGCTACCAACAAGCATTTCAGATGAATAATTTAATTTAAAATTATTTTTTATTTTTTTATTTTCTATTTAATAGTTGAAAATTATTCAATTTTTTTATTCATTTATTCATGATTTTTCTGCCAAAAAATATTTTTTAAAAGTTGCAGTTAGAAAACCATTAAACCGGTAAAATCACTTGTTTTAACCATTACCTGCCATTTACAAGGTTGTTACCTTTGCATAACCATTGTCTGTTTACATCAAAAATTTACTCAATTAAATAAAATAAATTGTATGAAGTTTGATAATCCTGTTCCGGTACAAACCATTGCACAACTTATCGGTGCTGAGGTAGTGGGTAATATAAATGGATCTGCTACCGGTATTAATGAAATTCATAAAGTTGATAAGGGCGACCTGGTTTTTGTAGATCATCCCAAGTACTATGATAAATGTATCAACTCTGCTGCTACATTTATTATTATCAACAAACAAACTGATTGTCCGGAAGGAAAAGCTTTACTGATAGTAGATGATCCATTTGAAGCATATGTAAAAATTATAAGCTTCTATCGGCCATTTTCACCTTCTATGAAAATGATAAGCGATTCTTCCTCTGTTGGAAAAGGAACGGTGATAATGCCCGGTGCTTATATCGGAAACAATGTAACTATTGGAATAAACTGTATCATTTATCCAAATGTAGTAATACTTGACCATTGCATTATCGGCGATGCTGTCATTATCCAGGCTGGAACAGTAATCGGCAGCGATGCTTTTTATTATAATAGGAAAACCAACCGGGAAATACAGTATAAAAAAATGACCAGCAGTGGCCGTGTGTTGATTGAAAATGGGGTAGAAATTGGTGCCAACTGTTCTATTGACCGGGGAGTAAGTCATGATACCATCATTGGTGCAGGAACTAAAATGGATAACCTGATACATATAGGTCATGATACGGTAGTAGGTAAAAATTGCCTGTTCGCGGGGCAGGTAGGTATAGCAGGTGCAACGATTATTGAAGATAATGTAATTCTATGGGGACAAGTGGGTGTTAGCAAAACGCTGACCATAGGTAAAGATGCTATCATCTATGCACAAAGTGGTGTAAAGGATTCTATTGCCGGGGGAAAAGTCTATTTCGGCTCTCCGGTGGAAGATGCCAGAGAGAAAATGAAAGAGCTTGTATGGATAAAAAGAATTCCACTGTTGTGGGAAAAAGTGATGGGGAAGAAAAGTTAATTGGTTAATTAGTTAACTAGTTAATTAGTATCGTGAAAGCAAAAGTGAGTCTCCCAATACCCAATAAGCTAATAAACCAATTAACGAGATTTAATCCGACAAATAATCGTAGGGCAACAAATCCGCCACATTCTTCCAGCTCCAATAGCCCTGATTCACCCAATCTTTCTGATCATAATAATAACCATTTTCAGTAATGGCAATTGTTTCTTTGATATCAATATAAGAAATCTGGAAAGGAACAGATTTCGGCAATCCCATTTTTTTCAGGTATTCATTTTCAGGCCTCTTTTTTGTATAAGTAACGCTAATCTTTCTCGGATAAAATATTTCTATTTGTTGTGTACTGTCTAAGGCACCATAGTATAAAGTATCATACACATTTTTTATTTTATTAAATTTTTTATCATTACTCTCATCCAGCATATCAACTATCCAGCCATCTTCCAATAACGAGCTATCATAATAGCTACGCATAAAGTGAAGTTTGGAGCCTTCATATGTTTTGACCCGGTTAGCCGTCCAGCCTTTTTTCAGGCTATCATCTCCTTCTATATCTGTAAATAAACAATATCCCTTATAGGAATTAATATTATTGTTGTAGAAATAGATAAATGAATCAAGCTGGTAACGCAAATTATAACCCAGCGCCTTATTGGTTATTTGTAAGGCATCTGTTGCCAGAACTTTTAAACGGTTACTTCTTTTGTAATAATAAAATTTCAACACTTCCGGGTTCACTAATATACATTGTGCTGCATTGGGAGTGGAGCCGATAAAATTTTTAGTAAAAAAATCACCATATTTCTCCCATCCATCTGTTACTTCATAGGTATTCTTCAATACTACTTCTCCAAGGCTGATATCTTCCTTTACCAGTAATATTTCCAGTTTGTTTCCTGCTTGTCCGGAGAGCAAGGATTCTGTAATCCGTATAGTTTGTGTCAGGTATCCTGTATAACTGAATATAAGATCGTATCCACCTGATTTTAATGAAATGGAAAAATCTCCCTGCTTATTGGTAACAGTTCCCAACGTAGTATTCTGACAAAATACAGAGGCAGGCGTTAGCGGTTCACGGGTAGCAGAATCAAGCACGGAACCTGTAACTATAAATTGTGCAGTAACAGTGAATGATAGTACTGACAACATGATAAATAGAACAAAACGGAATTTTTGCATAGAAAGTGATTACGGTTAAAGATACTGTCAAAGCCATAACGGTTGCATGACTATAAAGCTTAGCAAATACTTTGCCTGAAATAACCTGGTTTTAATTAAATGTATAAAATCATCCATATAAGGATCGATCATACCAATTTAAATGGTATTGGCAGACTTGTATAGCTGACAAGCTTTATTTATTGTCTCTTCTAATGGAGTAAATGTAAAACCAGGCAAAACAGCAAGTATTTTGTCATTGTCAAACCAGGTCTTGCTTTGAGCCACATTCGCACTTTCTTTTGTCAGTAATGGTTTTTTACCGGTAAACAAAGATTTTAATTTTTCCATTCGCCAGGCTACCGACAAAAGAAAGGGTGTTGTTTGTTTATACGGACGTTTTTTTTCAAATCCATCAGCGATAGTATTCTGTAATTTTTGGAAGGACCAGGAATCGCCACTAACAATATAACGCTCTTCGTTGATCGTACTTTCTAATAAAAGAATAGTGGCCCTTGCCACATCATCCACATCTACAAAACCATTGATGCCCGGTGTGTACCATTTAAAACCATAATATATGCTCTTAAAGATGGCACAACTGCTGCTCGACCAGTCGCCATAACCCAGAATAGTGCTGGGATTTACAATAACTGCTTCCAATCCTTCGCTGATACCCCGCCAAACCTGTAACTCTGCTTTGAATTTACTTTTACCATAATGGGTATTGGCTTTGCTTTCTTCCCATTTCTTTTCTTCATTTACATGACCCCCATTTTCGGATCTTCCAAGCGCAGCCACCGAACTGATATGAATTAACCGGCGAACATTTTTCTCTAATGCCATATTTACCACGTTGGCTGTTCCTTCCACATTTACCTGGTACATTTCTTTCCTGTCCTTTTTGGCAAATGATACAATTGCCGCAGAATGAATGACTGTATCAACTCCTTCCATCGCATCCTGTAATGCAACCACATCGAGAACATCACCATCCATCCATTCAACGGCATCAATTATTTTTTTGGAAATCCAGAATGGTAGTTTACTGCTACGCCGTATTGCCCGGACAGCATACCCTTTTTCCACTAATTGTTTAATGATATATGAACCAAGAAAACCAGTGCCACCAGTAACGAGAATCATAGTTAATTGTGTTTATTTAGGAATTTGTTAATCAGGTCCTTTGCCAGACTACCCTTCCTGTTTACGAAGTTTAAGATAGGCGAAATAGTCATTAAGCATGGTTAAAGAAATCTTTCTTTTTTAGGAATAGTATTTGCTGTATTAATTACTTCTTTCCTAACGATTTTGGCTGTGATATAAACTTCATTTGTATCCAGCGTTTCCAGTATTATAAGCGACCCCCTATTTAACCAATTAACTTAATACTTATAATATCCTTCTCCCGATTTTTTACCCAATTTTCCTTCCAGTACTTTTTGTTCCTGAATAAAAGAAGGTTTTAATCTTTCCGGTTTATTCATTTGTTCATATACAGAACAGCTGACTGCATAGTTTATATCGTTTCCTATTAAATCCATAAGCTTAAAAGGACCCATTCGAAAACCAGCTGCTTCTAATAGTTTATCTGCAGTATTAAAATCAGTGATTCCTTCTTCTACCAGCCGAAGTGATTCTGTATAATAGGGTCTGGCCACCCTGTTTACGATAAATCCGGGAGAATCAATACAAATTACCGGTACTTTACCTATTTGTTTCACCAGTTCAACGATAGATTCCGTGGTTTGCGTATCCGTAAATTCCGTGATAACCACTTCCACTAATTTCATGATGGTAGCAGGATTAAAAAAGTGCATACCGATTACCCGTTGAGGACACATTACTAGAGCTGCAATTTTTGAAACAGACAAAGAGGAAGTATTAGTAGCAAATATGGATTCGCTGTGATTGATCTCAGCGAGTTGATTGAATAAGGCAATTTTTATTTCCGATTTTTCAATAATGGCTTCAATAAATACATCGGCAAGGCAGGTTTGTACTTCATCCGTAAAATGGATTCGTTGCAATATTTTTTCTTTTTCTTCAACTGTTTTTTTCCCTTTTTCCACCAACGACTGCAAATTTTTTTCAATACTATTTTTTGCTTTTTCCAGAACAATCGGGTTTAGTTCATAAAGGAGCGTAAAAAAGCCTGCCTGTGCTGTGGCCTGAGCAATGCTACTACCCATCGTTCCGGCTCCGCAAACACAAATAGTATTGATAACCATAGAAAACAATTTGAAAAGGATAAAGATACTACTAGCCTGAATAACCCGCTCTATAAAAGGTGTTTAGTTGGATGCCTTTCTTTTGGTATTTTAAATAATAATTATAAAATAAGTGATAAATAACGGGTAGATAGCATTGAAAACGTCACTTTTTCAGACTGCAACCGCTACTACCTGGTTTTGAGGACTTCACCACTCAAAACGGTAGAAGATTTATTATTTGAAAATAATCATGTTTTGTAGTGTTTAATTTTCTTACCTTAAGAAAAAATTTGTTATGGAGAATAATCAACTAAACCCCGTCACAGCAAATTTTCCTTCCGCTAATTCAACAGGAATGTTTGGAACAAAAATCCCTTCAACTGTAGCATTTATTGTAGCAATACTACTTTTCCTGATGCCTTTTGCTGATATCAGATGTAACAATATGTCGCTTCAACAGGTAAGCGGACTACAACTGGCAACAGGATTTAAAATGAAAAATAGCAGTTCGGATAATTCATTGCTGAATGATATCAAATCTGAAACAGCAGATAAAGAAATCACAAAAGCAACAACAAAAACAGATAAAAAGGAACCTAACCTTTATGCTTTGATAGCATTAGGTCTTGGTGTGTTGGGTTTACTCTTATCATTTACTAATGCCAAAGCGGCTATTGGTGGAGCCATGGTTACCGGGATTGGATCTGCCGGTGCTTTAATAGGACTAATGCTGGATCTGAAAAAGAAAGTCAAAATGGATATACCAGATATGAGCAATAAAACTCCTGATAATGATGTAGGTAATACAATTGATAAAATTGGAGAGAAGATGAACAGCATGGCAGATAATTTAAATATAAGCGTTGCCTTTACCCCCTGGTTTTATATTTCTGTAATAGCTTTCCTGGCAGCAGCCTTTTTTTGTTATAAGCGGATGTCGCTAAAAAATAAAATGTAAATCGATTAATATTGCTCACCACTTAAAACCAACCAACATGGACAGAAAAACACTAACAATTATTTTATCGGCCGCATTAATCGGAAGTTTCTTTCTTCCTCTTTACAGCTTCGGAGGAAAAGGGCTGAGCGGCTTCGACCTGGTATCGGCAAAAGGAGGGGATTGGCAAAAATATCTCTTACTTCTTATTCCCATCACTGGTATTCTATTGTTACTTGGAGAGTTGAACAATAACTATATCCTGGGCAGGGGCTTGCTTTCATGGTTGCCTTTGCTGACATTGCTTTTTATTCTAATTGTCAATCCTTTAATTAATGGAGCTGCAATCGGGGATATTTTTAAATCGCTTGGAAAAGGATACGGTGCCGGAATGTGGCTTGCAATTGTTTCTTCGCTGGTGCTGGCTTTTTATAATCCACCCGCCAAATGATCCGTTGGAAAATAATTTTTTATGAGGCTGTCTCAAAAGTAGTTTTAACCACAAAGAACTCAAAGGATTCGCAAAGGGCCACAAAGATCAAACAATTCAATAGTAATGATTTGTGTACTTTGCCTTTTTTATTTTGTGCGCTTTGTGTTTAGTTTTTATTGCTTTTAAGACAGCTTCTTTTTTATATCGCTGAAGTAAACTGCCGCAAAAATCTCACATCGTTTTCACTGAATAATCTTAAATCATTCACACCATACTTCAGCATTGCTGGTCTTTCGATACCCATACCGAATGCAAAGCCGGTGTATTTGTTTGGGTCAATATTACAATTGGACAACACATTAGGATGTACCATACCGCAACCCAGGATTTCAACCCACCCTGTTTTTTTACAAATATTGCAACCGCTGCCTCCGCAGATAAAACAGGTAACATCCATTTCTGCACTGGGTTCAGTAAATGGAAAATAAGAAGGACGGAAACGGACTTTTACATCTTTGCCATACATTTCTTTTACAAAAAAGTAAAGCGTTTGTTTCAGGTCGGCGAAGGAAACATTTTCATCAATATATAATCCTTCCACCTGGTGAAAAAAACAATGGCTTCTGGCACTCACTGTTTCATTGCGAAATACACGACCAGGCATAACCATTCTGATTGGTAAGGTCCCTTTTTCCATTTCACGGATCTGTACATTACTGGTATGCGTACGCAATACCCAATCCGGATTTTGTTGAATATAAAAAGTATCCTGCATATCCCTGGCAGGGTGATGTGCCGGTAAATTAAGGGCTCCGAAATTGTGCCAGTCATCTTCTATCTCTGGCCCATTTGCTACAGCAAAACCTAGCCGCTGAAATATTGAAACGATGCGGTTTTTCATTAAAATGACCGGGTGGCGGGAGCCAATTGGCAGTATATCACCCGGAAGAGACAGGTCAATAGTTGATGTCTGCGTTTCATTAGCTGCTGCTAAACCCCTTAGTTGATCATAGGTAGTTTCAACAAATACTTTGAATTCATTAAGCAACTGTCCTGCTTCTTTTTTCTGTTCAACAGGCACATTTTTCATTTCACCCATGATCACTTTTACAAGGCCCTTGGTTCCAAGGAATTTAATGCGGAATTCTTCGGCCTGTTTTTCATCAGTTACAATAAATGAACTAATCTCTTTCTTGTAGTCTTCTATTTGCTTCAACAATTGTTCCATAAGTAGGCAAAGATAAGCAACCTCTCCAGAAGGCCGGAATCAGGTAGTTTGAAAAATATTTAATTCACAGGTTTAGGTTTCCGCTTTCATCTTATCTTGCAGTTATGTCAGACCATCTCAATATTGCCGACTTTCTTTCTCCTGTCAATCTGCAGGAGATTGCACATGATGAAAGTTATAAGGACGGCCAACTGGGAAAAATTATTGCCATATATAGCGAAGAATTTCCTGATCTGGATGAAGCACAGATTGTTATTGTAGGATGCGGGGAACAACGGGGTAGTGGTCTTATACATGGACATAGTGGGGCTCCCGATATTATCCGCCGTCATTTTTATTCTTTGTATTACTGGCACCCGGATATTAAAATTGCCGATATAGGAAATATAAAAGTTGGTTCCTTGTTTACCGACTCCTATGCAGCTTTGAAAACGGTAGTACAGGAACTGATGAATGATGGTAAAACAGTTATTATTCTTGGTGGTTCACATGATCTGACACTTTCTCAATACAATGCGTATGCAGACAATAAAAAAACTATTGAAGCAACTTGTGTAGATGCATTAATTGATTTGAACCTGGAATCCCTTTTCCACCATGAGAATTTTCTGATGGAAATGCTGACAGGTGAGCCGAATTTTATACGTCATTACAATCATATCGGCTTCCAGAGTTATTATGTTCATCCCCGTATGCTGGAGACAATGGATAAGCTCCGCTTCGATTGTTACCGTGTAGGTAGTGTAAAAGAAAATTTAGAAGAAATGGAGCCTGTAATCCGCAACAGTAATTTATTAAGCTTTGATATAACCGCCATTGCAACTGCTTATGCACCGGCCAATACCGTTTCTCCAAATGGATTGAATGGCGAAGAAGCCTGCGTGTTGATGCAATATGCTGGAATGAGCCCTAATATTAACAGCATTGGCATTTATGGTTACGATGTACAGCATGATAAGGATGAATTGACCGCTAAACAAATCAGTCAGATGCTTTGGTATGTGCTCGATGGCCGTAGTCGTGGCAAAAGAGAATCAGCGCTGGATGAAAAAGATTCTTTCAATGAATATCACCTGGCTTTTGCAGAAGTAGAAACTATTTTCTTACATAGCAAAAAAACAGGGCGATGGTGGATGCAACTACCTGATAAAAAATTCATAGCTTGTAGTTACAAAGATTATTTACTGGCCAGCAGCAATGAGATACCTGAACGGTGGTTGAGGGCACAGGAGAGGGGATAAAAAACCCTGTCCCTAAAGGGAACTTAGGTCAATGAAACTTTATAGGAAGCATAATTACAATAAAGAAGTAAATATAAAAATCACGTTATCGGAGTCTTCATCCCCCTCCCTGGAGGAGTATAAATATTTTGTAGTAAAGAACTTTTGAGAGGGGTGGGTTTTATAGTAAAAAACTATTTTGTAAAAGAGAAATTTTTTAAACTCCCCTTTAGGGGCATCGGAAAATTATCATTAAAAAACTATTTATGGGGGTTTCTACTGGTATCTGTTCGTACGGCATGAGCGGAAAATTATTTCATGCTCCATTTATTGAAGCCCATCCCGGGTATGAATTAACTGCCATAGTTGAGAGACACAATGCTGATTCTAAAGAAAGATATCCCCATGCAAAATTGTATCGTTCAGTAGAAGAACTATGTGCCGATAAAGATTTACAACTTATTGTTGTCAATACACCAACTCATTTACATTTTGAACACGCTAAAATGGTTTTGCAGGCTGGAAAGAATATGGTAATAGAAAAGCCTTTTGCTATCCATGTAAATGAAGCAGAGGAGCTAGCTGCATTGGCCCAAAATAATAAGTTGTTCATCAGCGTTTATCAGAACCGCCGTTATGATGGTGATTACCGGGCAGTAAAAGATGTATTACAAAAAGGGTTATTGGGCGAAATCCGGGAAGTTGAAATTCGTTACGACCGATACAGACCCTGCTATGGTGGCAAACAACATAAAGAAGGGAATATGCCGGGAGCAGGAAATCTTTTTGATTTATCACCACACCTGGTTGACCAGGCTATTCAGCTATTCGGATTTCCAAAAGCAATTTTTGCTGATTTAATAAAAATGCGGGATGATGTGGCGGTACCTGATTATTTCGAACTACTTTTTTATTATGACAGGTTAAGGGTAAGATTAAAAGCTACGGTCATTGCCAGGGAATCAACCTATGCTTATGTAATTCATGGCATGAATGGAACTTTTTTGCAGCATCGTTCAGATATGCAGGAGCAGCAATTGCTGGCCGGAGTAAAACCATCATTGGAAAGCTGGTGTCCCGCTCCCGCTTCCCCAGATGGATTATTGCATACAGAAATTAATGGCGAAGTGGTACGAAAAGAAACAACTTCTTCTCCCGGAAATTATATGGGTTATTATGATGATGTATATAAAGCATTGAACGAGCAAGGACCTAATCCTGTTCCGGCCGCTGATGGAATTAAGAATACAAGGATCATTGAAGCAGCACAGGAGAGTATGAAAGAAAGGAGAATAATAAATCTTCAATAAACAATTCTCCATGCTCAATTTTCAATTCAAGACAGCATATTTCGTATTTCTTACATTTTATTTTTTCCTCGCTTCCTGTTCTGTTCAACAACAAATTGCCAAATCTGCCAAAGAAGATGTGCTGGATGTAAAAGCATTAAAAACTGCCCATATCGGTATCAGCATCTTTGACCCGGCTGCAAATAAATATTTATATAATTATCAGGGCGATAAATATTTTGTACCCGCCAGTAATACCAAGCTACCTACCTGCTATGCTGCTATGAAATATCTGGGAGATAGTTTGGTATCATTTCTGATAAAAGAAACGGATGATACTATTTTTTTAAAACCTTGTGGAGATCCTACTTTTTTGAATAGTGAGTTTTCTGACCAGTCATTTTTTACTCAGTTAAAAAAAACGGGTAAAAAAATTCTTGTATATAGCACCATTAGTGACCGGTTTGATGAATTTGGTAGTGGATGGTCCTGGAATGATTATCAGGAATCTTATATGGCAGAGAGATCAGCTATGCCTGTATATGGAAACGTAATAACTTTTGAACAAAGGGAAAATACTGTATATGCTTTTCCATCTGTTATGAAAAATCCATTTATGAATGAACCCATGATACAATTGCTGGGAAAAGGCGCAAATTTTAAAGTTATCAGAGAAAAGGATGATAATAAGTTTAGTTTTTGGAAAGCAGCATCTGCATTCAAAAAACTTCAAATTCCTTTCAAAACCAAATGGGGATTAACAAATTTTGATTTTTTAAGAGACACTTTACATATGGAAAAAGAACAGATCCTTTTTTCATTCACACAGACTTTCAGCGGGTATAAAAAAAAATATTCCCAGGCTACCGACTCCCTCTTAAAACCTATGATGCACCGCAGTGATAATTTTTTTGCCGAGCAATCCTTATTAATGGTTAGCAATGAAAAGCTGGGCTATATGGATGATGAAAAAATAATTGACACTTTATTAAAAACAGATTTCAGCGACTTACCCCAAAAGCCAAGATGGGCAGATGGATCCGGACTTAGCCGCTATAATTTATTTACCCCGCAGGATTTTGTGGCTATTCTCAACAAAATGAAAAATGAGTTTGGTATGGAGCGGATAAAAACAATTCTGGCTACCGGGGGAGAAGGAACTATCAGCAACTACTACAAAGCTGACAGCGGATATATTTATGGCAAAACAGGAACACTTTCCGGCGTAGTTGCTTTCAGTGGTTTCTTATATACAAAAAGCGGGAGACTACTCATTTTTTCTACATTAATTAATAATCATCAAACTTCTTCAACAGAAGTTAGAAGGGCAATTGAAAAATTTCTACAGGAAGTTCGTTCTATATTTTAGGCCTCCCCAAACCCCTCCGCATGGAGGGGCTTTAGACTCCGATAGTTTTAATATTGTTTATTGATTATTACGCCACCGAATTCGGTAAAGTGACCACTATAATGCCAGACTTTGAGAACCCTCTTTCGGAGGGCAGGGAGGCCTTTACTTCCCGAACATTTTCTCCAATTGCTCTTGCTTAAACTCTAAATAAGTTGGATTGCCATCGGGAGTACTATTCGATTGCTCACAGGAAAATAAATCATTTATTAATTGACGCATTTCTCTTTCTGTGAGCCGGGTACCAGTTTTTATCGATTGTTGCCTGGCTAAAGATCGAACCAGTTTCTCCCGTCTGGAAAATTTAACTTCATTGCTGAAATGTTTGTATTGTTCCAGCAAAATATCAATAGTATGTTTTTCATTTCCCTGTCCCACATCAGCTGGAGTGCCCTGGATAACGAACGTGTTTTTTCCAAATGGTTCAATAAGGTAACCAAGTAGTTGTAATTCTGTAATAATTTCCTCCATTATAGCTGCATCAGCAGGTGCCAATTCTAATGTGGTAGGAAACATACTACGTTGCGTTGCCACCGGTTTATCTTTAGTCGCTGCATTCAATTGTTCATAGCGTACCCTTTCATGTGCTGCTTGCTGATGAATAAGAAGAAAACCGTTGTTTGATGGAACGGTGATATAGGTGTTCAATAGTTGAGTTAATTCAGCATCCTGGTGAATGGTGAAAGGTGAATGGTGAATAGGTACTTCATGCTTTAGGGTTGACTCCTGACTCCCTCCTTCGCTAAAGCTTCGGAGGGCAAGCCCGGCTCCTGACTCCCGACTCTCATAAAAGTCTCTCCAGTGTTTCAAGCCCACACCTTTTGGCTCATCTCTTTCACTTCTTTCAATAAAATGTGCCTGGTGTTTCTGTGTAAAACCTTTGTAAATGGAGCCGGCAGCAGCAGCAGATCTATTTTCTTCGGTAAATGGTTGCTGAATGGAAGATAGCTGTTGGATAGAAGCATCTAAATCAAAATCCAATGTTGGCGTTACACTGAATTGTGCCAACGCATGTTTAATGCCAGCTTGTACAAAAGCATAAATTATCTTTTCATCTTCAAACTTTATTTCCTGCTTGGTAGGATGCACATTTACATCTACTACTGCCGGGTCGAGGTCGATAAATAATACATACATAGGGAAACAATCAGCAGGAATCATTTGCTGGTAGGCATTCATTACTGCATGATTCAGGTAAGCACTTTTGATGAAACGGTTATTGACAAAAAGATATTGGTCCCCTCTTGTTTTCTTTGCCGTCTCCGGCTTACCGGTAAAGCCATAAATGTTCATGTAATCGGTATCTTCTTTTACCGTTACTAATTTTGCATTGTAATTATTTCCCAGCAACTGAACAATACGTTGTTTTAGACTTCCTGTTTCCAAATGAAATAATTGCTGGTTATTAGCAGTCAGTGTAAAAAGAATTTCCGGAAATGACATAGCCACTCTTGTAAACTCGTCCACTATATGGCGCATCTCAGCAGCATTGCTTTTTAGAAAATTTCTGCGGGCAGGAACATTGAAGAATAAATTCTTCATCGCAATACTCGTACCAACAGGGGCTGCAATGGGTTCTTGTTTTTTTACCACGCTGTTTTCAACTTCTATATAAACACCGGTCTCATCTTCCGCCCTTTTTGTTTTTAATTCTACCTGAGCTACAGCTGCTATTGATGCCAACGCCTCACCCCGGAATCCCATGGTACGGATATGAAATAAATCTTCAATGTTTTTTATTTTTGATGTAGCATGACGTTCAAAACTCATCCGTGCATCGGTCTCACTCATTCCGCTGCCGTTATCAATTACCTGTATCAGCGATTTACCTGAATCATTGATGATAAGTTTGATTTCAGTGGCTCCAGCATCCACGGCATTTTCCAGCAATTCTTTTACAGCACTGGCAGGCCGTTGAATTACTTCTCCGGCTGCAATCTGGTTGGCGATGTTATCGGGTAATAATAAAATCTTATCAGGCACAAAATCTTCTTTAGCTCCCAAAAATAGCGATTTGATTTTTAAGCAACTCTTGGCAATTGCTTTGCACCAAAAGCACTAATTTTAAGAGTTGGTTTAACTAATAAACGTTGCCGGATTATGAATTTATTCAAAGCCCTTTTTTTTCTGTTTATTTTGGTGCCGTCCCTTTCATCCGGTCAAAATAAACCCAAACTGACAGCCCAGCAATGGACAGACAGTGTATTCAAAAGCCTGAACGATGATGAAAAAATTGCACAGCTCATGGTTGTGCGGGCACATTCCAATCTCGGGGCAGATCATGTAGCCAAAGTAGTGGCGGATATTCAAAAATATAATGTTGGTGCTTTATGTTTTTTCCAGGGCGGGCCGATACGACAGGCAAATCTTACCAATTATTATCAAAGCATTGCAAAAACTCCGCTGATGGTTACGATAGATGGAGAATGGGGATTGGGTATGCGGCTGGATAGTGTCATAAAATTTCCATACCAGCTTACGTTGGGTGCTATCAACGATGAAAACCTTGTTTACCGGATGGGTTTAGCAGTAGGGGAGCAATGTAAGCGCATAGGGGTACATGTTAATTATGCGCCGGTCGTGGATATTAATAACAATCCCAATAACCCTGTTATCGGTTACCGTTCATTTGGTGAAGATAAGGATAAGGTTTCCAGGTACGGTGTAGCCTACATGAAAGGAATGCAGGATGCGGGTATTATGGCTTGTGCCAAACATTTTCCCGGTCATGGTGATGTGGATGTTGATTCACATCTTGATTTGCCGGTGATCAATAAAAGTATGAAACAATTAGACTCTATGGAACTTGTGCCTTTCAGGGCAGTTTTTGCTGCAGGTATCGGGAGTGTGATGATTGCACACCTGTACATACCTGCCATTGATAATACAGCAAACAGAGCTACTTCTATTTCCAAAAATAATGTCACCCAATTATTGAAAAATAAAATGGGATATGAAGGGCTAACATTTACGGATGCTTTAGAAATGAAAGGGGTGGCGAAATATTTTCCGGGAGGTACAATTGCTGTAGAAGCCTTAATAGCCGGTAATGATATGCTCTGCCTGCCCGCCAGTGTACCGGAAACAATTGAAGCAGTTAAAAAAGCTATCTCCGAAAAAAGATTAAGCTGGGAAGAGATTAATGAAAAAGTAAAAAAAGTGCTTATTTCAAAATATAACCTGGGGCTTAATCAAACACAATTTATCGATACAAAAAACCTGTTGGAAGATATTAATTCAAAGACAGATGCTTTACGAAAAGAAGTGGCAGAGCACAGTCTTACACTTTTGACAGAAGCAAAATTTTCAGCATCAAGAACAGATTATGCAGAAATACCTATTACCGATAAGAAGAAGAAAATAGCCTATCTGGGTATTGGTACTACAGAACTGAATGGTTTTGGAAAACGACTTCAGGCAGATTTGGATGCAAATACTTTCCTCTTTTCTTATAAAGACGGGCAGGAAAAAGCAGACGAGATTTTAAAAGAAATGCAGAAAGACGGAAAATATGATGCTATCATTATTGGTATTCATAATTACTCACTCCGGCCGGCAGACAATTTTGGTTTAAGCCCTATTGCGCTCAAGTTGTATAAAGAGTTGAATTTTATCAAAACGATCACCCTCACTTTTGGCAATGTGCTGGCCACAAAAAATTTCTGTGATGCATGGACATTAGTGGCTTGTTACCAGGATGATGCAATTACCCAACAAGCCGCAGCAGATTTAGTGGTGGGAAAAATTGTTTCGGTGGGAAGGTTGCCTGTATCTGTTTGTAAATTTAAGTTCGGCGATGGAATTGTGCATGAAAGTAGTAAGCCGGCAAGATCAGCCATTAAAAAAAAACTCGAAGTCATTGATTCAATTGCTTTGGATGGGATTGCTAAAAAAGCCTTTCCCGGTTGTGTAGTATTGGCCGCCTACCAGGGCGATATTGTTTATTATAAGGCTTTTGGCAAATATGAATACGGTGATTCTCCGGCAATGAGTCCGGAAAGTATTTTTGATCTGGCATCTGTCACTAAAGTTTCTGCTACTACTGTTTCTATAATGAAATTGTATGATGAAGGGTTATTGGATTTAAATAAAACTATCGGGGATTATTTACCCTGGACAAGAGGAACGAATAAAGCAGGATTATTAATAAAAGATATATTACTACACCAGGCGGGCCTTGTTCCTTTTATTGCTTTTTATAAAGAAACCATCGACCCTGTTACCGGAGCACCTAATCCATCTATTTATGCAAGTAAACCACAAAAAGGATATGGAGTAAGAGTAGCGGAAAATATTTATATGCGCAATGACTGGACAGATACCCTATTCAGCCGGATATTAAAGAGTCCATTAACCGCCAGAAACAAATACGTTTATAGCGATAATGATTTTATTTTTTTAGGAAAAATAGTTGAAGCGATCTCAGGTTTAACATTGGACCAGTATACACGGAAAAATTTCTATGATAAAATAGGCATGTATTCAACAGGCTTCAAACCGCGCAATCGTTTCCAGTTGGAATGTCTGGTACCAACAGAAACAGAAAAACATTTTCGCAACCAGACAACAAGAGGAGATGTACATGATGAAGGGGCTTCTATGTTTGGTGGTGTAGCTGGTCATGCCGGATTATTTTCCAATGCCTATGATTTATCATTGCTCTACCAGATGCTGTTAAATGGGGGAGAGTTGAATGGAGAAAGATATTTAAAACCTGAAACGATAAAACTCTTTACGGCGTATGAAAGTAAGGTGAGTCGTCGTGGATATGGTTTTGATAAGCCTGAAAAAGATAACATCATTCGTAAAGACCCTTATCCTTCTTTATTAACTTCACCGGAAACATTTGGACATACCGGCTTTACAGGTACCTGTGTATGGGTAGATCCAAAAAGTGAATTAGTCTATATCTTTTTATCTAATCGTGTATATCCTACAAGAGATAATGGTAAACTGTCTCAAATGGGAATCAGGGGAAAAATACAGGATGCGATTTACAAGGCGTTGGGGGTAGAATAATAATATCTTTTTTCTAAACTTTTTATCCCCATCTTCATTCGGGCATGCTTAAATCGTTGACTTGCATTAATGTCAGGTTGGTTTATAATAAACCGCTATCAATTATACTAATTAGGTAAAAATCCCTTAGAAAGCTTTTGAACTTCTTGTTTATGCTGATAATAGTTTGCCAAGGCTTTCATTAAGGTATTTTCAACTTCATCAAGGTTAGCGAAGATTATATTGTGAAAATATTTTCTACGTATTTCTCTCCAAAGTAATTCCACAGGATTTTGTTCTGGTGAGTATGGGTTTAGATGCAGTAGTTTAATATTATCTGCAATTTTTAAAGACTGACTGATATGCCACCCGGCTTTATCAAGTATAATTATAATTCTGTAGTGTTGATAGTGGTGGGAAAGCTGTTGTAAAAACTCATTCATTGCTTCGGTATTACAACAGGGGCTAATCATAGAATAGCAATCTCCTGTTTGAGGCGATAAGGCTGAATAGGCATAGATATATTCTCTGATCATTTGCCTGGCTACTGAAGGGATCATATTACCTTTCACCCAACAAGCCATTTCTCTGCTTATTCTTCCAAATCTGGCTTCATCTTCAAAAAATACAATGACTGGTAAGGCATGTAAGGACTCCTGAAATGTTATTGCGGTGGATTCCAACTTTTCGGGGAGTTTTTTTTAAACTCAATTTGTTCTTCTACACTTCGTTTAGGATGATGCGGCCTTGGCATTTTCTTTTTCCAGCCATTGCGATGTAATAAGTCCCATATATAATCATCAGAAACTGTTTTCCCTG
>JANMLJ010000429.1:0-7658 GCA_031372465.1 Chitinophagaceae bacterium
CAACATGTACAGCAAATTATCCAGGAGAATAAAACGGTATATGGTATCAATACCGGCTTTGGCATTTTAGCCAATACGCCAATTTCTAAAGAAGATACAGCAACCCTGCAATATAAAATTTTACAAAGCCATAGTGTAGGAGTAGGCGACCCGATATCTGTGGAAATAGCGAAACTGATGCTGATAACAAAAGTGCATGCATTGGCGCAGGGCTTTAGCGGCGTTCAGTTATCAACGTTAGAGAGAATTATCTGGCATATAGAAAATGAGTTGATACCGGTAGTACCCGAAAAAGGTAGTGTAGGAGCAAGCGGCGATTTAGCGCCACTGGCACATTTGTTTTTACCATTGATAGGATTAGGTAAAGTTTTTGCCACAGATGAACACGGATTAACACAGATAAATACAAGTGAATTGCTTGCGCAAAAAGGTATATTACCTATTCAACTCGGCCCGAAAGAAGGGCTGGCACTCATCAACGGCACACAATTTATTTTGTCTTTCGCTGTAAAAGCAGTGCAACGTATGCACAATTGTTTGGAAGCAGCAGATATTATTGGCGCCATGAGTTTGGAAGCATTAACAGGAACAAAAGCTCCATTTGATGAACGGTTGCATAATTTGCGACCCTTTACCGGGAGTAAATTAGTGGCGCAGCGATTAAGATTGTTGTTGAAAGATTCTGACATCATGCAAAGTCATATAGATTGTGGAAGGGTGCAGGATCCCTACAGTTTACGATGTATGCCACAGGTACATGGTGCCAGCAGAAATGCCTGGCTCCATTTAAAAGAATTAACGACTATAGAATTAAATGCGGTAACTGATAATCCCATCATCTTTGATGCCCATGATACCATTAGTGGTGGCAACTTTCATGGACAGCCGCTTGCATTGCCCTTAGACTATTGTTGTTTTGCTGCAGCTGAAATTGGCAATATTTCTGACAGAAGATGTTATTTATTACTCGAAGGAAAATGGGGCTTGCCCATGCTGCTGATGAAAGACGTAGGCCTCAACAGCGGATTTATGATTCCGCAATATACCACTGCGGCGCTGGTATCAGAAAATAAAACATTATGTTTTCCTGCCAGTGCAGATAGTATCCCAACTTCACTCGGGCAGGAAGACCATGTAAGTATGGGAAGTATCAGTGGCAGAAAACTGAACCGGGTGTTGGATAACCTGGAATATATCATGGCTATTGAGTTGCTTTCTGCCTGCCAGGCCATCGAATTCAGAAATCCTTTAAAAAGCAGTGAGCTGCTGGAATTTGCGCATGAATATGTACGTGAGTTTGTGGGCTTCGCCAGTGAGGATAGGATTTTTGCGGACGATATTAATAAGATCACTACTATTATTAAAGATTTTTCTTTTGTCAAAAAGGTGAATGAGTTTGCGGCCGGCAAAGGGATACTATTGAATAGCGGGTATGATGGATTTATGGATCTTTAGCTGCTTTTGTCATTTAGTTTTCACGCAAAGACGCCAGGGAGCAAAGTCGCCAAGCTCTCTTATCGGCTTATTTACTTTGCTTTGCGGAAAAAAAGAACTTTTAAGAAGCAGGTAAATACATGACAAAGTACAGCATGTCCTTTGAGTCATTTGTGAAAAAACCTTTGGGATCTCTGTGGTAAGAAAACTACATCCCAATTACCGTTTCCAATGCCAGCTCCATCATTGGTATCAGCGATTTTTCGCGGGCATCTGCCGAAATATGTTCAAGTGTGGGAATGATATCCGACACCGTCAATAAAGTTGCAGCAGATTTTTTTAACTGTTTAGCGTTGGCAAACAAAGCAAATGCTTCCATCTCAACCGCCAGGCAATTATTTTTTTTGGCAATCTCCGGGAAAGAAGCGGTGGATCTGTAAAATACATCGCTTGAATGAACGGGGCCTTTTTTTACAGGAATATTTAACTGCGCCGCTATTTCATTGATGCTGGCATAAGCTCCTCCTTCATGATACATATGATCTCTCGGGTAACCAAAAGCTGCCAGTGCATAGGTGGATTCACTATAAGCTCTTTCCACATTCACCAGATCAAATAATTTAAGATCGGTAGTATAAGCACCGCAGGTGCCGATTCGGATTATACAATCCACTTCAAATTCTTTATATAATTCGTAAGAATATATACCGATGGATGGACAGCCCATTCCGCTGGCGCCCACAGTAACCGGTTTATCTTTATAGGTGCCGGTAAAATAAAACATATTACGGGTTTGGCTTACCTGTTTTACATTTTGTAAAAAATTATCGGCAATGTATTTTGCCCGGAGTGGGTCGCCTGGCAATAAGACTGTTTTAGCAATTTCTCCGGGTTGGGCATTGATATGTAGACTCATTCAATAACGTTTATTTAGATGAAGATATTTATTTTATCAGAGAATGCCGACTTTTGTAGGTAACCACAGATAACACAGATTAAGGCACAGGTAACACAGTGTAATCAGCGAAACTAAAATCTGTGGAATCAGTGGTAAAAAAAACTATATGAATTCAGCAACAACCCGTCATTACGATGCCATAAAATACAAAACCCCAACTGGAAATAAGATTTCCTGCAAAGGCTGGATACAGGAAGCCGCACTTCGTATGTTATTAAACAATCTGGATCCGGAAGTAGCCGAACGACCTGATGATCTCATCGTTTATGGTGGCAGGGGCAAAGCAGCCCGAAATTTTGAAGCATTGGATAATATTATTGCGGCTTTGAAAATATTGGAGAACGATGAGTCATTACTTATTCAATCCGGTAAACCGGTAGGAATTTTAAGAACACATAAAGATTCACCAAGAGTATTGATCAGTAATTCACAGCTCGTACCAAACTGGGCCAACTGGAAACATTTTGATGAACTCGAAAAAAAAGGACTGATGATGTATGGTCAGATGACGGCCGGTAGTTGGATATACATTGGCTCACAGGGCATCGTACAGGGAACATACGAGACATACGCAGCAATTGCCGCTAAACACTTCGCCCCCCCTGCCCCCCGCAAGGGGGTTCTAGGAACTTCTCGTTTGGAGGAGTCGTCCTTGAAAGGAACTTTGAATGTAACCGCTGGATTGGGAGGTATGGGAGGAGCACAACCATTGGCAATAACCATGAACGGAGGAGTTGCCTTAATAGCCGAAGTAGAAGAATGGCGGATCGACAAACGTATCGAAACAAAATATTTAGATGAAAAATATCTTGATATAGATGAAGCTATCAACAAGGCACAGGAATACAAGGTACAAGGAACAAGTAAGAGCATTGGTGTAGTATGTAATGCTGTTCATTTACTCCAGCGTTTATTGGAAAAAGGAATTATTCCCGATACATTAACTGATCAAACATCAGCACATGATCCGCTTATTGGTTATATCCCACACACATTAACCAACGAACAAGCCAATATTCTACGAAAGGAAAATCCAACCGAATATCTTGAACGCAGTTATGAAAGCATGTACCTGCATGTACAACTCATGCTTCAATTAATGGACAAAGGAGCAATAACATTTGATTATGGCAATAATATAAGAGCAAGAGCTTTGGAGTATGAAGACCGAAAGTCCGAAAGTCAGAAAGTCGGAAAGCAGGAAACATCTTTCGGACTTTCTGACTTTCCGTCTTTCCTGACTGGCCGTTGTTTCGGCTTTCCAGGTTTTGTACCAGCTTATATTCGTCCGTTATTCTGTGAAGGTAAAGGCCCATTCCGCTGGGCGGCACTCAGTGGTGATCCTGCAGATATTGCCGTTACTGATGAAGTGATCATGAATATGTTCCCGGCCAACGGATCAATGATCCGTTGGATGAAACTTGCCAAAGAAAAAATTGCCTTCCAGGGATTGCCGGCAAGAATTTGTTGGTTAGGCCAGGGTGAAAGAGAAAAAGCCGGTCTTGCTTTTAATGAATTGGTAAGAACAGGAAAAGTAAAAGCTCCCATTGTTATTGGTCGTGATCATTTGGATACAGGAAGTGTAGCATCACCCAACAGAGAAACTGAATCCATGATGGATGGCAGTGATGCCGTAGCTGACTGGCCAATTCTCAATGCGTTGGTTAATACTGCAGGTGGTGCATCCTGGGTTTCATTACATCATGGAGGTGGGGTAGGGATGGGGTATAGCATACATGCCGGAATGGTGATTGTAGCGGATGGTTCAGATGATGCGGAGGAAAGATTGAAAAGAGTATTGAGAAATGATCCTGGAATGGGTGTTATTCGTCATGCTGACGCCGGTTACGAGATTGCGAAGGAAACGTTGAAGGAGAATGATTTGGATTTTAAGGAAAGATTAAAGTAGAAGTACAAAATAAAAATGTATAAGTCATTTGCTTTTTTGGGATAGAGTTCGGTTTTTTACCACAGATAATAAACCGTGTTATCTGTGTATTAATCGGTGTTATCTGTGGTTAAGCAATAAAAAAATTTAGTAGTAATAATCACTCAGGTACACTTCCACTAATCGTATAAAAATATGTCTGATTACAAAGTTGTTAATTCCCGTGGCAAAGAAATCTTTACTGATGTATTGTTGCATCCGGGGGAAATTTTGCAAATGGAACTGGCAGCAAGAAATATTAAGAAAACTGAATTTGCAGCATTACTTGGAATGAAGGCCGGGCATTTCAGTGAATTGTTACATGGAAAAAGACATGTGGGTGCAGCTACTGCATTGAAGCTGCAAAAGCTTTTAGATATCTCTGCTGAATACTGGATGAGGATTCAGGTTTATCATGACTTATTTGTTGAAAGAAATAAGGATTTGAAAGCAGCTTGAATTAATTTGTTATCGATAAGTTTTAGCATTAAAGCTTCATGGTAAAAGCATGGTGCATGTTTCAGGTTTCTGAAATGTTATTTCGGAATTTTTCTATACTACAAATTCAATAAAAAAGCCAACTCATTTTATAACAAGCCGGCTTTTTTAATAAAGAAATTTAAAACTAATTTCCCCTCATAGCTTGCGCTTCTTCATAAGTAGGGCCATACATACCCGGCACTTTATTGCCCGTGGCTCTTAAATGGGCCACCAGCTCACCCCGGTGATGATAAAGATGATTAAATAAAAAGCCTCTTACCATCTGAATTTTTGGCATAGGTGGCATTATATCTACTCCACCCATTTGAAAATGCCAGGTATTAAAAAATTTACTTTCATCTGCATTTTCCAAAACTTTTTGTGCATTAGCCACATTTTCTTCAAACTTTGCCACTATGTTGGAGGCTTTGCTGATATCGCCCTTATCGTATTTATAAGTACTCATTTCAAATACATCCTGGTTAATGGTTCCGTCAAACCAGTTATATACTTCTGCAATATGCGAGGCTAATTGCCCCACTGCCCACAAATGCGGTTGTGGTCTGTATTCGAGTGCAGTATCAGGAATGGCATTTAATAATTTACGGGTGCTTTCTGCTTCATGCAAAAACTCACCCAAAAGTGCTTGTTTCATCATAGTTGTATAAATTTTGTGTGTATAAATTTAGTCTAATACCCTGGTCGGAAAAAATTTTATCCGACAGGCCGGATATTCAGAAAAAAATAATCGCCGTTGTAGGTGTTTGCCCTCCATCAACCATATGAATTAAGTACACTTTCTTTCTTGCTGAGTCTTACAGCCTTGCAGTTGCTTAGCTGAAGTTCTCTTTTTACTCTGCTAGGTGTTCTATAAAGTAACGGGTGCATTCCAAATTGTCGCAGTTCTTAAAGTTTTTGATTGCGATGCAACTTTTAATAGCAGGTGATTCTCTATGTGTTCATCTATGTGAGCTATGGCCTATGTGGTTAAAAATCAGAAAATTAAACCACATAGTCACATAAGCAAACAGTAGGTATTCACATAGAAAAATTTTAAATTGCTATTTGGCACTGGATACTCAATGCTACATCCGATAGCTATCGGATTTGGAATGCACCCAAAGTATCATATATCAATTCCGGTTATTCTATTTAACTTTAACTGTTAAAATTATTTTATGAAAAAAAGAAATTTCTGTTTTTTGAGCCTTGTCTTTTTAACTCTCCTGGTTGCAGGGTGTAATGACAGCAAAACCAAGCCCGGAATTAAAGAAGAAAAGGTGACAGAGGATGTTAAAACAGATAAAGATGTTCCTGTACACAACAGCAGTAATCTTGAAGCACCAAATTTTACCAATACTGAACTTAAGCAATATTACAGTACATATACTGCCTACATCAATAAAGTGGTAACAGCCATACAAAATAAGGATGAAGTCACCACTATGAAAATATTTAATGAGGAAGGTAAACAATTCAATAACCTGAATGAAATGGAAAAGAAAGCCCGGTCTGAAGATGAACAAGAATTTGCAGCCTGGTTAATGCATGCCATGCCTTATCAAAAGATAATTATAGAATCCGAGTATTATAAAAAGTTCAATGAGGCGTATTATAAAAAGGTGAAAGAAAAATTTGAAAAGAAAAATTAATAATCAGTTCAATAAAATCTAAATACCCTGCCGTCTTGGTTCTGTTTGCCCTCCACCAACCACATGAATTGGGTAAACTTTTTTTTACTATCAATTCGCCCCGGCAGATGATCGTATAAAGCAAAACACATCGATCGGTGTACCGATTCCAAATGAAGTGGGAGAAGTATCTTCACCGGCCAATTGAATGAAGGACATCCAACCTGACTACAAGAAAAGAAAACTTCGTGCATTTTAGAAGCTCATTAACGTCAAATGGCGGGTGGAAGAAAAATATCCACTTCTGTGTAAAAAGAATACTATCGCATTGTAGAAATAAGAATTACTATTTAAAACAGATAATTTTACACTTTGAAACAATTATTATATAACCCTGTTTATTATGCCCTGCTGTCCGGCGACCGGCATCTAAGTTTTGGTAATGAACAGGTAAAATATTTCGACGAACAGGTTTCGCCATTTGCAGGTTTTGAACAGGAATATGCTGATGGATTTTCAATCTTGTATGAACTACTTCCTCCTGGCCGTAAAATTTTATATGCCACTCCCTCTTTCATTTCCGAACCGGCAGGTTGGCAACTACAACATGAAATAAAAGGATTGCAATTTGTGTATGAAGCTGGCAAACCAATGAAAACCGAATTTCCGGATCTGAAGCCATTAACTGAAATCCATCTTGAACAAATGGTGCAATTGGCTAAACTGACCAAACCAGGACCTTTTGGTTTAAGAACTATCGAATTTGGATACTACTTCGGAGTTTTTGAAAAGGAAAAACTGGTAGCCATGACCGGGCAAAGGCTGCATGTTCAAAACTTCACAGAAATCAGTGCTGTATGCACCCATCCTGAACATACCGGCAAAGGATATGCCTATACTTTACTGCAACACCAGTTGCAACTGATCCTGCAACAGGATCAACAACCTTTTTTACATGTACGGGAAGATAACAAACGGGCAATAACTCTTTATCAACGCCTCGGGTTCTCTATTTCCAGATCTATGAACTTTTACTTTATGAAAAGGGAATAGTTATTACTACCTCTTACTCTGCTTAAGCATTTTCCTATTAATCTTTTTACATAATGCTGCCTGTGAATTTATTTCTGTCCGGTATTATAATTTAACAACCAGTTTCAACCTGACAAATCTCTTTCAACTAATTTTACCGTTCTGAGCGCAAACATTTATTTACACCGTATCTATG
>JANMLJ010000451.1:0-4039 GCA_031372465.1 Chitinophagaceae bacterium
ATGCTTTTCACATTCTTCGGCACATGTACGGCAGGCTTCGGCACATGCATGGCATGCTTCGGCACATTGATCGGCTGATTCTGCAGAATTACTATCCATACTTCTGCATGTTGCTGCACACGTACTACAAGCTTCAGCACAAGCCAGGCATAGCTTTACACATAGTTCCATTCCTGGTTTTCCTTTGCAATCTGCAGCGCAGGTGTTGCATAGTTCTGCACATGCCTCACAGGCATCTATACAGATTTGATAAGCTTCGTTACTCATTTTTATAAAAAATAAGATATTCCTTCAGTTCCGCTGTTGCCCGGCCTTCAGTTTCGCTGTTACCCGATAACGGTAATTAATTTTCAGGCTTTGTATATGTACCTTCTTTCATCATTTTCATTTGCTCATCTGTCATTTTTTGTTTCACCAATGTCATTCCACATTTAGGGCATTTCCCCGGTTTATCACTCATCACCTCATTGTGCATGGTGCAGGTGTATGTTTCATCTTTTGCCAATTGCTCAGTTTTAGCATTGCTGCCGTTACCGGAACAGGCTGTAAAAACAAGTGCTGATGACAGGAGAATAGCGGCAGTAAAAAGCAATTTTTTCATAATTAATTTTTTTAATTTTTGAATTTGATAAGACTGTTTTAGTTTTAATATTGATTTTAATTTGCTGCAATAATTTCTTTAATTGTGTAATGTCCTGCTTTACTAAGTTGGGCTTGCAATTCGTCCACGTCTATGGGTTTGTTCAAAGTAAGAACCGCCCTTTGTGGATGTAAATGAACTTCGGCTTCTGTAACACCTGGCACATGCAGTAAGGCTTTTTTAACATGGCTTACGCAGCCACCACAACTCATACCTGCTAACTCAAATTCTTTTTTCATTTTTTTTGTTTAAAGAGTAACTGAATTTTATTTATTATTAAATGATTATCAGATATATTATAAATACATCATTGTTTCAGATGCTGCTGGTTTGTGTACCATACTTAATTTTATACAATTTCAAAATTCAGCATCATGCCACTATCCTCATGTTCAAGATTATGGCAATGCAAAACATATTTTCCTTTGAATTGTGAGAAGGTGGTTATTACTTTTACTTTTTCTCCAGGCATCAACAATACGGTGTCTTTCCATCCTTTTTCTGTAGCAATTAATTTTTCCCTGCCGCCTGTTCTTTCCAAAATCTGAAAATGATTGCCATGAAAATGCATAGGATGTATTTCACCCCCTTTACTATTATCAAACACCCATATTTCTGTTGCGCCTGCAGTAACCGTTTCATTCATAACAGCAGCATTGTAAGAAATACCATTAATGGTATGCATACCCATCTTCATATTTCCCATACCATTTTCAGCAGCCGTATCTTTTTTATCCATTTTCATATCCATACCATGTCCGCCACTCAAGGATGCATTGCTAATGTCAAATGTTCTTGTTTTTGTTGCAGTCGATGGATTAATTTTTTCAATTGCAGATAAAGCTGTTGGCAACGTGAATGTTTCGTTTGGTTTATCGCCTGTTGTAAACTTCATTATTCTAAATGCTTCTTTACCCTGTACACCACCGCCATTAAACAGTTCGCTTTGAAGAAATATTTCTTTGTTTGCTTCGTTGGTAAAGTCCACCAGCATATCAATTCTTTCGCCGGGGGAGAGCAAAATATTTTTTACTTTTTCGGGTGCTGATAATAATCCTGCATCAGAACCTATCACAACAAAATCCTGCTGATTACTGAAAGCCAGGTTATACACTCTTGCATTAGAACCATTGATGATGCGTAAACGGTTCCATCCTGCTTTCACAGCTTTATAAGGATTGTATGCGCCATTTACTATAATATAATCACCGAAAAAACCTGTCATCACATCCATCATTGCGGGTGCATAGTCAAAGTCTCCATTAGTTTTAAACCGCCTGTCCTGAATTACAAAAGCAATTTCACTATCGCCACCTGGTAATTTCAAAGCAGCTTCTTCCTCATCTCTTACAATAAAAAAACCGGCTAATCCCTGCATCACCTGTTCAGCTGTTAACCCATCTGGATGCGGATGATACCAATATGTTCCGGCACGCTGGTTAATTTTAAATTGATACTGAAACGTAGCTCCGGGTTGAGTTACCAGTGATGGAAAGCCATCCATAACCGGAGGTATAATAAGGCCATGCCAGTGTAAATTGGTAGCTTGCGATAACGAATTTGTAAATTGAAGATTGATATCATCACCCTTATTTACAATAAAGGTTTTACCCAACATGCCATCGTAATAACCATATACATTTGTTTTCTTTCCCTTCAATATTTCAACGGGTGTTTGCTTTGCTTCAAATGAGGTTGTACTTTTTAAATCAAATAAAGGCGGAGATGGAAGCGCTGTATCAAAATCACCTTCTATAATTTTTATGGTATTACTACGCATACCATTTTTGTTTTGCCCATTACAACTTTGCAATAACCAGGCAGCACCGCCTAACATAGTAAAAGTGCCAGTTGCCCCAGTAAGTTTTATAAATTGTTTGCGTTTCATAACAAATATTTAGTTGAGGTGTAAAAGAAAATTATTTTTTATTGACTTATAATTTAACGCTACAACTGCGCAATTACTTTTTGCAAACTGGCTCTTATTTCAGTAGCTATAAAAAAATATTGATCTTTTATCTATTGATAGAAATTTATTCTTCACTAATCTTTACTGCCTCCCAAATTGATCATCGTTTTCGGCAATTATATTCAGAACAGGAATGTCAATGTTTCCCACGGTCCCGAAACCACGTACCGATACGGCCAATGAGAATACCCAAAATACCTATGTTAATCATTGACACACCGAGAAGATGATGCCAGCCACCCATCTTACTAAACAGCAACATTGTGCCGCTGACCACAAGCGCTGCCAAAGCGATAGCGCCTGCAAGTTGTTTGATATTAAGGCTTAACTCACCTGCCAGTTTCTCCAATGCAGGAGCCTGCACCCTACCCAGATTACCTTCGGCGATACGGTGCAGAATAAGACGTGTGTCACCTGGAGCTTCACTTATCAAGCGCTCCATGTCACGTGCAAGCTTGATTGTCTTTTCCTTGATCTGCTTCGGCGAAAAGTGTTTCTTAGTCAGGCGTTTGATTTCCTCACTAAAAGATTTCATATAATTATGTTCGGGGGCAAGTTGGCGTATCAATGATTCCAGGATAACGAAAGTACGGGTGAGGAGAACAAACTCAGGAGGATTGTGAACTCCGTTCCGGGTTCCGGCACGCATCAGTGAATCGAAGGCCTCGCCGATTGAAACAGCTTCCATATCGCCACTGTGCATATCATATAGCACTGCCTTCATATCCACTAACAGTGCCGCATGGTTTACTTCTTCATTGGCCGCTGCCATTTCGAGGTAAGCTTCGGTTGCTGCCTTCGCATCTCCTTTAACGACTGCTTCCAGCAGGAGTATCAGTGATTCACGCATGGCTTCATCAAGCTCACCGGTATTTCCGAAATCGAGAAGGGAGAGCCGTCCATCAGGCAAAACAAAAACATTGCCGGGATGCGGGTCGGCGTGAAATCTTCCTTCTTCGAAGATGGATTGCAGTGTCAGTTTAATTAAAGTGTTCATTAAATCAGGCATCCCTTCGGGGTGCTTCTTAGCGTAGTGGTCTATGCGTTTGCCTTCAGAAAAATCCATTGTGAGAACGGTTCTTCCCGAACATTCTTTCACAACATCCGGAATCCAGAGTTCAGGAATATTTGCCAGTGCTTTTTTAAAGAGTATCATGGAACGGGCTTCCCGGTTGAAGTCGGTTTCCCGTATGAGTGTTATGGCAAATTCCTTCACTACAACAGGCAGGTCGAATACACGAAGCTTTGGAAAGAGTTTCTCTCCCAGCGATACCAGGTAAGTAAGCGCCGCAATATCCGTTGTGATTATTTCTTTAAGGCCTGGCCGTTGCACCTTCACTGCTACGTGACGTCCGTCATGCAAGGTCGCTTCATGCACCTGGGCGATGGTGGCAGCGGCTATCGGCTTTTCGCCAAACGATGAAAACAGC
>JANMLJ010000457.1:0-16246 GCA_031372465.1 Chitinophagaceae bacterium
CCTTAACTGATTTCACTCCATTCCATGGTAGCACATAACCATACTCCGTTGCTGCATTATTTACTTTTGCCATTGCTAACCAACTACCGGTTGCTAATTTTTCTTTTGTAGCAAAGGTGTTTAATCCATAGGCATAGGGCAGAGACCAGGCAGTAATATCATAGGTGGCAGAATCTGACAATTTGGATCGGGGCTCAAATAATACTTTTACCATGGATGAACGGGGTTGCTGGGAAGAGATAACAATATCAGCAGCACCTGCTGTAAATCCTTCCTCCTTTCCGGAAATATAATTATATCCCCTGGCCGTAGCACCATTTCCAATCCCGTATTGAATACCATTGTTATCCAGCAACTGCACCAGTTTCTCTATCCTTTCCGCATTTTTAGCGTCACTTTTAATAATATATGTCTTGTACTCTCCCACCCCTGTATTTACCGCATCATTAAAATACTTATGAAATTCTTTGATAAGCCGCCCTGCATTCATGGAGGATATCTCAATGGTACTTAATGAAGTGGTAAAATGATGCGTAACCCTGTCTTCCAGTGTAAGTGTGTCGCCATCTGTATTAATTATTCCCAGGCCACTTCCAATACCACCTTGTTCATAGGTCATACCTATTGATCCGTTATAAATCGGATAGGTATCGCCATAGGAAGGATAAAAAAGATCATACCTGATCTTTGTATAATAAAGCCATCCGTTTTGGTCAAAATATTTTGCATGATTTTTTCCGATGGTTGTTTGAAAGTCACGCTGCCAGGGCGTTATTACTTCATGAAAAGGCTCGGCTGCCGGGGCAAAATAATAGGGATTATTGTATCCCTGCTCATGATAATCCACATGCACCTGGGGCATCCACTTATTATACATTTTCAGTCTTTGCTTTGATTCCAGCTGTGTTTGCCATACCCAGTCACGGTTCAGATCGAAATTATAATGATTGGTTCTGCCACCGGGCCAGGGTTCCCGGTGTTCCCTTGCCATTCTTTTAGGATCCATTTCTTTTCCAACCACTGAGTTGAACCAGTTAACATAGCGATCTCTTCCATCTGGGTTTAGACAGGGGTCAATAATTACAACGGTATTTTTCAGCCACTCTTTTGTTGTAATATTCGATGGATCTACCAACGCAAATAAAGTAAGCATCGCTGCTTCAGACGAGGAAGTTTCATTACCATGTACATTATAACTGAGCCAGACAATGGCCGGTGTATTTTCTTCTATAGCGGAGGAATTATCCTTAGTAATATTGGCTAGCCGGAGGTTATTGATCCGGATATTTTCCAGGTTTTTCATATTCTCCGGAGAACTAATAAATGCCAGTAATAATGGCCTTCCTTCATTTGTTTCGCCATACTGCGTTAATTTAATATTACTGTTAGCAGCTACATGGTTATAATAATTTACTACCTTAAAATGGGGCGTGTAGCGGCTTCCGATTTTATAGCCAAGAAACGCCTCCGGTGATTTTAATTGAGCAAAGGAAATACCAGTAATTAATAATAAGAGTAAAGAAAACAAAAATCGTTTTTGCATACTTGTATATTTAAGCAATTTAAGATACGCAAATGTAGGCAACCCGTTTTCAACGCACATAAAAAAAGCTACCGTAAAAAATACGGTAGCCTGATTCAAAAAAATGAATAATTATTTTTTTGTGGGTAATTCAAATTTTAACCGGGCAAAATAATAAGCACCGTTAAAGCCATGTTGTTGAACCCTGCGGCTGTAAACAAAACGACCTGAACTCATATTGCCGCTATGCATATGCATGTCCTGGTAAACATCAAATAAGTTATTTGCACCAATGGTAAGGGAAAACTCCTTTTTGATCTGGTAAGAAATTGACATATCCGTTACCAATTTGGAACTAAACACCTGGTCAAGCGTTTCCCTGACATTATTATTAAAGGCATTCATTGGAAAAGCGCCGGGATTAGCAGGATTGATGGTTGGATCCAGGTATTGTACTTGTCCAAAATTTACAAAACGAATCATTGCTCCAAACTTGCTTACTTTATAGTTCAATGTCAGACTAAACTTATTTTGTGGATTAGCTACTTCAATACGGCTTTGATCTTCCCGGTTAAAATAATTTCCTAATTGGCCGGTAGAAACTAAAACCGAAGAAGCTTTGATAATAGGTTTCCCGGCTGCATCTTTCTTAACTTCATTATCAATAAATATGGCGGCAAATGTAGCTTTCAAAGAATGCTTGCCGGCAAATTTTGTAGAATAAGAAAGAACTGTTTCTAATCCTTTTGCCCTTGTATCAATGGCGTTTGTAAAAAAATTAGCGGTACCTGCACCAGCTGCATCTAATTGAGCCTGCAAAGCAGCATTGCCACCACCGGTAAAATTATTGGATAATACTATTCTGTCATCAATATCTATCTGGTAAGCATCTATCGTTAACTCTAACCCTTTGAAAGGTTTGGCAGTTAAACCTATGGAATAACTGGTACTGGTTTCCTGCTTTAATGTAGGTATACCCAATATTTGCGCAGGCTTACTGCCATTTGTAAATGTACCAGCCTGAATTGGCACCAATGGATTACCTATAAACAACGTACTTGTTCGCTCATAAAATCGTTGTTGCATAGAAGGAGCGCGGAAGCCAGATGTCATAGAAGCTCTTAAATTAAATGCATCACTGAATTTATAGCGGCTGGCCAATTTATAATTTAGTGTTGAGCCGAAATCGCTATAATTTTCAAAGCGTAATGCACCTGTTACCAAAAATTTATTGGTAAAATCCTGTTCCAGATCAATATAGATTGATTTAGCATTCCGGTTATTGTCATTGGAATTTATAAACCCGGAAAACACCTGTGCTCCGGCAGCAGCAGCAGTGGGTGGATCAAAATTTTTATAGGAGGCTACTTCTCCTCCCCTAACCTGAAAATTTTCTATCCTGAATTCAATTCCGCCGGCTACATTTAATCCTTTCAGTACATTAAATTTCCTGGAGAGGTCTGCATTGAAAACATTTTGTCCAAATTTTAATCCGCCTGCATCAAAGGAAGTTTGCCTGTTGCCGGCAACAAAAAATTGGGAGTAATTAACAGAATTGTCAATGGTAAAATCAAATTTACTCATACCATAGGTGTAACTGAAATCTGCATTCCAATCATTGAATTTTGTACGAACGCCCAAAGAGGTAGAAAAATCAGCAAGATCAGAATTGATAAAAGGTAAAAATCCATTCGGGTAGATAGCTAATACCTGGGCTGTATATATTTTAGCATTACCAGGAATCCCGCTTGGATACCGGTAGAAGCCGGCGGCTCTGCCATCTTTTTTGCCATATCCTCCAAACGCATAGATCTCTGTTTTATCATTCACCGGATAACTAAAATTATAAAACAGGTTCCCGCCTTTCATCTCTGAGTTTCCAACTACCATATCAAAAGTATTTCTTGTTTGCCCCCTTGCTGTCATAATAGAATCATCCCTGTTTACACCATTTACATTAGGATATACGGCGCCGGTATATGTTCCTGTTCTGTTGGTAGCATCGCGCTTAATATATTCTCCTGTCAGGTTCAGCTGACCTTTGTTTATTTTGAAACCATATCCAAGAGAAGCCTGAAAGCTGCCACCATCTCTGGCTTTTACAGAGGGGTCGTCCGTTTTATTGGTAATTTTATATTGAGCATAATTTTTATCGTAAGAGGTAATATACTTTCCATAGCTTATTCCTGCTTCCACTACTCCTGTTCTTTTTTTTAATACGATATTAATAACTCCGGCAATGGCATCTGAACCATATTGAGCGGCAGCACCATCACGCAATATTTCAATTCTTTCAATAGCTGTTGCCGGAATAGCACTCATATCTGTACCTACTGAACCACGGTTAACCGTGCCGTTTACATTTACTAATGCGGACTGGTGACGGCGTTTGCCATTTACCAGAACCAATACCTGGTCAGTACCCAAACCTCTTAACTGAGCAGGATCCACATGGTCCGTACCATCCGAAATAGTTTGACGGGCTGATTGAAATGATGGCGCAATAAAATTAAGTATCTGGCTAAGTTCCACCTGCCCTATTTCATTTACTACCTGTGCTATTTGAATTACATCAACCGGTACAGGTGTTTGCAACCTTGTACGTACAGTGTTGGAACGGGATCCTACAATTACGGTTGCCAGGTCACCAATAGTTAACAGACTGGCGTTTGTTTCTACCGTACTGTTTTCAGCAACGGTTACGGAAAGACGTTGTGTCGCTGTACCTACATAACTAATAACAAGCGTATAAGCGCCAGGTTTTACTTGCAGCGAATAATTACCTGTTGCATTGGTAGAAGTTCCATTTTTAGTGCCTTCCAGCAATACAGATGCTCCAGCCACTGGTAACCCATTGGCATCTTTTACGGTACCTTTCAGGGTGCCGCTTTGTGCCGAAACCTGCAGCGAAACAAAAAGAAATAAAATGATTGAAACGAAAAAACGAAAAGAAGAAATGTACTTATTACTCATAACATTAATTTTGGTAAAAATAATTTTGAAGAATTCAAAAAAACCAGATAAATATAAATGTAATCCTATTTACGATTTTTTTGATAAAAAATTATACCCTAATTTACTATCTTTCTAACTGCTACAAAAAACATCAATGAAAAAAATAACTACATTCTTTTTTGCATTTGTCATACTATTGTCATGTAGCCAGGTAAAGCAGATCAGTGAGAATACAATAAACATAAATCCATACCAATACAGTATTCAGAAAAAAACGGTGGTTGAAAACGGGGTTGTTGTTTCTGCACATCCGCTTGCAAGTAAAGTAGGCCTTGAAATTTTAAAAATGGGAGGCAATGCCATTGATGCAGCTATTGCCACTCAATTGGCATTGGCAGTTGTATACCCAAATGCGGGAAATCTTGGTGGTGGTGGATTTTTTGTCGCCAGATTGAGTAATGGTCAGCTTCTTTCCATAGATTACCGGGAAAAAGCACCCGGAACAGCCAGTCGGGACATGTATATAGATCCTGACGGAAAAGCAAGAACCGATAAAAGCCAGGATGGACATTTGGCAAGTGGTGTACCAGGAACTGTTGCCGGCATTTTTGCTTCTTATAAATATGCAAAACTTCCTTTTGTAAAATTAATTCAACCAGCCATTGACCTGGCAGGAAAAGGTTTTGTTATCAGTGAAAGAGAAGCCAACTCCTTAAATAATTTGCAGGGCGATTTAAAAAAATTCAATTCGGTGATGCCGGTGTTTGTAAAAAATACTGGCTGGAAAGCAGGTGATACATTAGTGCAAACTGATTTGGCCAACACGTTAAAAAGAATCCGTGACAAAGGTGCAGCGGGTTTCTATGAAGGTGAAACTGCAAAACTTATTGTAGATGAAATGAAAAGAGGTAGCGGTATTATTTCTTTTAATGATTTAAAAAATTATACGGCAAAGCCAAGAGAACCTCATTCATTTATGTATAAGGGCTATAAAATTGTTGGCATGCCAATGCCCAGCAGTGGCGGATTATTGCTACACCAGATGATGAAAATGATAGAAGACAGGAATATCGGGGCAATGGGTTTCCATTCAGTAAAGGCTGTACAACTTATGACAGAAGTTGAAAGGAGGGCTTATGCCGACAGGGCTGAATATATGGGTGATGCTGATTTTTATAAAGTACCGGTTGCTATGCTTAGCAAAGATGCTTATTTAAAGGAACGGATGAAAAGTTTTAATCCGGCAAAAGCTACCCCAAGTACTGCTATTAAACCGGGAATAATAACTGGTAAAGAAAGTGAAGAAACAACGCATTTTAGTGTAATTGATAAGGAAGGGAATGCTGTTTCTATTACTACCACATTGAATAATTCGTATGGCAGCAGAACCGTGGTTGGTGGTGCCGGATTTTTTCTCAATGATGAAATGGATGACTTCAGCGTAAAACCTGGTGTACCAAACATGTACGGAGCAGTTGGCGGTGAAGCCAATGCCATTGCTCCGGGCAAAAGGATGTTAAGTTCAATGACACCCACCATTATTTTAAAAGATAATAAACCATTTATCGTGGTGGGTACACCCGGCGGCACTACTATTTGTACACAGGTTTTTCAAACCCTTGTCAATATTCTTGAATTTAATATGAGTACGGAAGATGCAGTGTATAAACCAAAATTTCATCACCAGTGGCTTCCGGATAGACTGGATGTGGAAAAAGGATTTCCGCAACCTGTTATTGATGCACTCACTAAAATGGGTTATATAATAAATCAACGGGGTGCCATTGGCAGAACGGAAATAATCAAAGTATTACCCAATGGAAAATTTGAAGGAGTAGCAGATATCCGCGGTGATGATGCTGCGGAAGGATGGTAATTAGTGGGAGTCGTTAGTCAGGAGTCATGAGTCAAAACAAATAATATGAGTTCAATTGGAAAGGAATTTTTAACATCGGCCACTAAGAGGTTAACGTATTACAAAGACCTTGGCGATAAAACTTTTGAAAAATTAAATGACTGGGATTTTCATTACCAACCCAACGAAGAAGCTAACAGTATTGCTATTATTATTCAGCACCTGGCTGGAAATATGCTGAGCCGCTGGTCAAATTTCTTCACCGAAGATGGTGAAAAAGAATGGCGGCAGCGGGATGATGAATTTGAATTACATGATTACAAAAAAGAGCAGTTACTGGATCTATGGGAAAAAGGTTGGAACTGTTTTTTTTCAGCACTTGACTTACTTAAGAAAAAAGATTTAAAGAAAATTATCTATATCCGCCAGGAGCCGTTGACAGTTATTGATGCGATCAACCGGCAGTTAGCCCATTATCCTTACCATGTAGGTCAAATTATACATATTGCCAAAATAATAAAAGGAAAGAACTGGACAACTCTTTCGATACCCAAAGGCAGCTCAATTTTATATAACACAACAGTTTCCATAAAAGACCCGGCAGAAAATTTCTAATAGTCATTATTCAATGGGGGTACTTATTGCCAGGAGTAAACTGGTAAAAAATTATTTCTTTATTTCTTCCGCATGCTTCGCATTCAATCTGCCAATAGCAAAATTTTTGTTAAGAAGAAAAAATGAAGGGCTGAGCTTTTGTGCCACTGACCAGGAATTAAGGTCAATAAAATAAATATAACCGCCTTCCTAACAAATAAGTAAAGTAAAATTTGACTTTTCCTCGCTGAATAAGAATTAAGCCCCTATTCTACCGGTTGAAACACATAAATTGGTACTGAATTTGCCCTAAGGGAACGAATGCCTATTTTTACAACTTAAATAGCTGACACTGAGGAGATTTAAAAAAATATTGAAATGGTTTTTTCTGTCCATGTTATTCCTCATTGTGGGGCTGTACATCTTTATTCAAACTCCTTTTGGACAAAACTGGATAGCCCGCCAGGTAACTAAACGGCTTAGCCATGACCTGCAAACTAAAATCTCTATCAATCATATTACATTCTCCCTTTTAAATAATATGCATCTTCAGGGTGTGTTGATAGAAGACCGTAAAGGGGATACTGTATTGTACGCAGGCGATATGAAAATACGGATTACTGATTGGTTCATTTTTAAAAAAGAAGCTGAACTCAAATATATCGGACTGGAAAATGCTATCATTAAATATCAACGAACTGATTCCGTATGGCAACAGCAATTCCTTCTTGATTATTTCTCCTCACCGGTCACTGGTACTAAAAAGAAAAAAGCTGGTATTCAATTCAATTTGAAAAAAGTGGAGTTGAAGAATGTGACATTTATTAAAAGAGATGCCTGGTTGGGTGAGGATATGACTATTCAGGTTGGTGGAATGAATATGGATGCCAATTTATTGAGTTTATCAGGAAATAATTATGATATTAACTCAGTTATTTTAAAAGACCCCTCGGTTATAATTAATAATTATTCAAAGCTAAAGCCCGCCAATACACCTGCAAAAATAAACCCGGTAGAAGAAATAAAAAAAGCAGTGTCATGGAATAACGGCAAAACAGTATTTAGAATAGCTGATTTAAAAATCATTAACGGAACATTTAAAACGGATAAGCAATCCGGCCAGACTGTGCGGCAGCCATATGCGTGGTTTGATGGCCAACATATTTTATTCACCGAAATAAATGGAACACTGAGCAAAGCAAGTTTTGCCGGTGACACTATTTATTCTCAGCTACAACTAACGGCCAAAGAAAGAAGCGGATTAGTCTTAAAAAATCTTTCAGCGGCTGTAAAATTAACACCGCAGGGAATGGCTTTCAGCAATCTGGATTTAATGACTAACAGAAGTACTCTTCGGAATTATTTCTCCATGTCGTATAATGATATCAGCGAAATGGGTGATTTTATTCATAAAGTAAAAATGGCTGCATTATTCGATGACTCATTTATCGACAGTGATGACATAGCTTTTTTTGCGCCTGCGTTGAAATCATGGAAAAAGAAAATAACCCTTAAAGGAAAAATAAGAGGAACGGTTGACGACCTTGTTGGCAAAGAAATGGTTGTACAGGCCGGCAGCAATACTATATTAAACGGCGACATAACTATGACCGGTTTACCGGATATCAATCAAACTTTTATTGATTTTAAGGCTAATGATTTCAGAACAACCTATAACGATGTTGCTACAATTATTCCAGCTGTTCGCCGTATTACAAACCCAGATCTCCGGAAAATTCAATATGTAAAATTTAAAGGAAGTTTTACCGGATTTATACGCGACTTTGTAACTTTTGGTACTATTCAGACAAATCTCGGTACAATCGTCAGTGATATTAATATGAAATTGCCCATTGGACAGGAGCCAATTTATTCAGGCAGTATTGCTACGGATAATTTTCATTTAGGCGAATTTCTGGGTAATAATAAAATAGGAGCTGTATCACTAAAAGGTACTGTAAAAGGAAGTGGTTTTAGCGATAAAAACCGTAATACCCTCATTGATGGAACTATCAGGTATGCTGATTACAATAATTACCGTTATGAAAATATTGTTGTAAAAGGAAAGCTTGATAAAAAACTGTTTGAAGGAACAGCTTCCATCAGGGATGCCAATGCTGATCTTGACCTGAATGGCGTACTTGACTTCAATAGCAAAACACCCAGGTTTGATCTGATTGCAGCAGTAAGAAGTTCCAATCTCAGGAACCTGAACCTGACAAAAGACACCATCACTTTTTCCGGGAAATTAAATATGAATTTTGCCGGCAACAACCTTGATAATTTTCTGGGTAATGCAAAAATTACTGAAGCAGTATTAATAAAAAATGGCCGCCGCCTCCCCTTCGATTCATTAATTATCTCCTCTGAATATCGCGATAGTGTAAAAACATTAACAGCTTTTACCAATGAATTTGATGCTAAAGTATCAGGTGATTTCAGCCTGGTTGACTTACCTAATACATTCACCTATTTTCTGAACAAATATTATCCATCGTATATTAAAGCGCCAAAAAAGCTTCCAACGAATCAGGATATTACTTTTTCTATCATCACTTATAATGCAGATGAATACCTTCAATTGATTGACTCCAGTTTAACCGGCTTTAACAACAGCCGGTTTGAAGGCAATGTTAACCTTGCCAGAAACGAACTGAACTTCACAGCAGAAATACCACAATACAAATTCAAACAATACAATTTTGATGTGGTAAAAATTGTTGCAAAAGGAAACAGTGATAGCCTTGTGCTGACCGGAGAAACAAGAAACATACGGATCAATGACAGCCTGAACATCCCCTTTGCTTTGTTTCGTGTAAATGCCAGTCATGACAAATCGATCTTGAACATAAATACCGGCGCCAATCAAACGGTGGAGAAAGCCAATATCAATGCAGTAGTACTTACGTATGAAGATGGTGTAAAAATTGAATTTGATGCATCCAGCTTTACTATAAATGGTAAAACATGGACACTTGATGAAAATGGTGAGTTAGAATTCAGGAGCAGCAATCCGGCAAAAGGCCAGTTAGTTATGCGTGAAGGTGACCAAAAAATAATGTTGAAAACCCAACAATCGGCAAAAGGTAGCTGGAACAATTTACAAGTTGAACTTTCCAACGTAAACCTTGGCGACTTCGCTCCCTTTTTTATGCCAAAAAACAGGCTGGAGGGATTGCTTTCCGGGAATATACTGGTAGAAGACCCAACTAATAATTTAAAGATTAGTTCTGAAAATATACAGACCCGGTACCTGCGATTCGATAACGATTCGTTAGGAGAAGTAAAAGCATCGTTGACTTATGACAATAAGTCAACTGAATTAATTATCAAAGGAAACACGTTGAACCAGGAAAATTATCTTGGTTTTGATGCACAACTATTTTTGGGAGATAAGCTTAAAGCAAAAGATAATATCATTGCAATAAAGCCAAAGAACTATCCGATTAAAATACTGGAACGTTTTCTCGGTACGCTATTTACTGATATGCAGGGATTCATCACCGGTGATATTAACCTGATGGGTGAATTCAATAACCTGGCGGTTGGGGGTAAAGGAAGATTAAAAGATGCCGGGTTAAAAGTGATTTTCACACAGTGTTATTATAAGATACAGGATACGGATATTGAACTTACCCCGGAAAAAATAGACCTTAATGGAATCGTATTGACAGATACAGTAAGCGGCAACCCAATTTATTTATCCGGAGGTATCGAACACCAGGCGTTTAAAAATATGTTTTATAACCTTGATATCTCTACCCAAAAACCAAAAACAACTGGTGAAAATAATAACAGACCTATTTTACTACTCAACACAACCTATAAAGACAACAAACAGTTTTATGGCAGAGTAAAAGGAACAGGTTCATTGACACTGGCGGGACCTCAGGCTGAAATGTTTATGACGATAAATGCCATTGCTTCTGCAATAGACAGCAGCAATATTACTATCCCTTCTGCTACCGGTCGTGAATCAGGGATTGCGAACTTCCTTGTAGAACGAAAATATGGGCGGGAAATGAGTGACAGTGATTTCAAAAATAATATTACCAATATTATTTATGATGTGGAAATTACCGCCACTCCATTAGTAACAGTAAAAGTAGTATTGGATGAACTTACCGGTGATGAAATAAAAGGAAGGGGAACCGGTACACTGAAAATTCGCTCCGGCACATCGGAACCATTGTCATTACGTGGCCGGTTTGATATAGAAGAAGGCGATTACCTGTTTACATTTCAATCATTTTTTAAAAAACCGTTTGTTTTAAAAAAAGGGGAAAACAATTATATAGAATGGACTGGTGATCCGTATGATGCGAGAATTAATCTGACAGCTGTTTATACTGCTACAAATGTAAACTACGCCCCCCTTGTATCGTCCATCCCAAGTATAAATCAGACACAGGGTGTCTCCCGCGCAAATGGTGATGTGTACGTTGTGGCCAGACTGACTGAAAAATTATTTCAACCGAAATTTAATTTTAGTCTTGAATTTCCTGCCACCAGTGTTGTCAATAATGACCCTGCCCTTGCTTTTAGTTTGCAACAATTGCAAAAAAATGAGAACGAGATGAATAAACAAGCTACTTACCTGGTGGTATTGGGTGTTTTTGCTCCTGTAGGGGAAAGTGGCAGGAATTTCAGTGTTGGAGAAGTAGCTACCAATAGTTTATCCGGGATATTTTTTAATGTAATTAATGAACAAGTTAAAAAAATTGTTTCTAATTTCTTTAAAACAGAAAAATGGAATTTTAATTTCAATAGTTCAGTTTACAGCCGTAATGTGTTTGCAACAGATGGAAACAGTTCTCTGAATTTTGGCAGTAATGTAAATGCCTCGATTGGCCGTTCACTTTTTAAAAACAGGGTTATTTTAACTGCAAGCGGAAGCGTTGAGGGGCTTGTACAAACGGGTTCAATAAAACAGGAAAGGGCTTTTCTACCTGATCTAACATTGGAGATTCTTATTAATCCCAGCGGTTCTTTCCGGGCAATTCTTTTTTACAGGGAAAATACAGATTTTCTAACTACTACCGCTGGTTCAAAAACGCAAAAAAGAGCGGGTCTCGGCATTTCTTATCGCAGAGATTTTGATCACCTGGGTGATTTATTCCGAAGAAAGAAAAATAAACAACTGCCGGAAAAAGCTGAAATAGATCCAGCTGTTAATAATCAGAAGGTAGAAGCAAAAAAAGAAGAAGAGCCGGAGTAGGTGTCTTTGATTGCAAATTGTCTGTAATTAATTCAACCCCCACTTTTCAGTACTTAACCAGTTTCTTATACCAATTATAGTTCATAAATAGACCCAATTATTGAACCACAATAGGCACATAAAACACATAAGAAAAACACATAGAAGAACCTATGTGTCAACCTATTGTTTCCTATCTTCTTATGTGGTAAAAGCTAATGATTACTTCATTTTATTGAACTACCTATGAAGTATAAAAGGTATTATTTATTTTTTTCATCCACTTACTATTACTCTTCCAGAATTTCATGTCCAAGTTTATCTCTTTTTGTTTGCAAATACTTTTCGTTATGAATATTGGGAAAAATCTCAATAGGAATATTTTCCACTATCTCTAGTCCATAACCAATCAACCCTACCCTTTTTTTGGGATTATTCGTCATTAACCTGAGTTTAGTGATTCCCAGATGGCGAAGTATTTGCGCACCAAGTCCATAATCACGTTGGTCCATTTTGAATCCAAGGTGCAGGTTGGCTTCTACTGTGTCCATTCCCTGCTCCTGTAGACGGTAAGCTTTCAATTTATTTAAAAGCCCAATTCCTCTGCCTTCCTGGTTCATATATAAAATAGCTCCCTTTCCTTCTGCCTGAACCATCCTCATAGCTTTTTGTAATTGTTCTCCACAATCGCATCGTAATGAACCGAGTATATCGCCTGTAAAGCAAGATGAATGAACTCTAACTAAAACAGCTTCATCCTTTTTCCATTCACCTTTTAATAGAGCCAGGTGTTCATTAGTTGCCCGGTATGACTCCAAAGGAGAATTTTTTTCCCTAAATGCCACCAATTGAAAATCGCCATATTTTGTAGGCATATCAACCCTAACTATTTCCTCAATCAGTGAATCGCTTTTGATCCGGTATTCAATCAGGTCTTTAATGGAAATTATTTTGAAATCGAATTTCTTAGCAACTTCTATTAATTGTGGTAAACGGGCCATTGAACCATCTTCATTCATTATTTCTACTAATACCCCCCCCGGTTCAAATCCGGCTAACCGGGATAAATCTACAGCCGCTTCAGTATGTCCTGCCCGCCTTAGAACGCCGCCATTTTTAGCCCGTAGCGGAAAAATATGACCTGGTCTGCCTAAATCAGCAGGCTTGGTCAAAGGGCTAATTAGTGATTGAATGGTTTTTGACCTGTCTTGGGCAGAAATACCTGTAGTGCAACCATGACTAAGCAAATCAACAGAAACAGTAAAGGCAGTTTCATGCAAAGCAGTATTATTATTCACCATTAATTCGAGGCCCAGCTCTTCGCACCTTTCTTCGGGCAAAGCGGCGCAAATAAGGCCCCGCCCATGTTTGCTCATAAAATTGATTACCTCCGGCGTAATTGTTGCAGCTGCTGCTATAAAATCGCCTTCATTTTCCCGGTCCTCATCATCGGCAACCACTACCAATTTTCCACGTTTAATATCCTGTATGGCACTTTCTATAGAATCGAACATGTAGGATGTTTTTTACAAAAATACTGTAAAGGCCTTTCTAAAATGTTATTGCAGCTTAACTGACCTTAACGATAAAAGTCATTTTACAATAAACAAACAAATTTCAAGGATACAAAGTTCATTATGGGGCAGCGAAACAGTTGAAATGGCTGTCATAATACCAATAATCTGGCAAATGAAATGTGCCAAACAAAAAATAAATACCTGTATAGTTACCAGCTAAGTTCTAAAGCGTTACTTTACAGGCTCAATTTGTTAATATTTGCTTATATTTAATTAGTAATTATTCCTTTTCTTTGCAACCGAAAATCAACCTATATGCTTAAGAGAATACTCTTTTTATTTGCCTTAGCCTTTATGGCCAATTCCTTAGTTAATGCCCAGATTACGACTTCTGCAATAAGCGGATCTGTAAAAAGTACCACAAATGAGCCATTGGCGGGTGCATCTATAGTGATAACCCATATTCCTTCCGGAACAAAGTACACAACGGTAAGCCGCACAGGCGGAGTATTTAGTATCCAAAACATGCGGGTAGGTGGACCATACCTTGTAGAAATAACTTTTGTAGGTTATAAAGTAGAAAAAATAGAGGACCTCTATTTACAATTAGCCGAAACATCTGTAATTGAACCTCAACTTACCAAAACTGAAGCAACATTGGAAAATGTAATATTAACTACAGGTAGAAGAAGTACAATATTAAACTCCAATAGAACAGGTGCAGTTACCAATATTGGCAGAAGAGAAATTACAACTGCTCCAAGTATTTCCAGAAATCTTGGTGAAATGGCTCGTTTAACTCCTCAATCGAATGGAGCTGCAGTTGCGGGTGGTAATTCCCGTCAGAATAATATTACCGTTGATGGATCAGACTTTAATAACACCTTCGGTATTGGTTCAAACCTACCGGCACAAGGATCGCCCATTTCTTTAGATGCGATCGAAGAAATTTCTGTAAACATTACCCCTTTTGATGTACGCCAGTCTGGTTTTATCGGTAGTGCATTAAATGCAGTAACACGTTCCGGAACCAATACTGTTTCAGGCGCCGTTTACAATTACTGGAGAAATGAAAAAATGCAAGGTCGCAAAGTTGAAAAATCAACTTTTGTAAGGCAGCGTTTAGATTTTAAACAATATGGTTTTCGTGTTGGCGGACCTATTATCAAAAATAAATTGTTTTACTTTTTCAGTTATGAAACGGAGAAAACAACAACACCTGGTCAAACAAAACTGGCGGCTACTTCCTCTGCTGCATTTGGAAGCGCTAATAATATTGCACGCCCAACCAATACAGAGTTAGATGGAATCAGGTCTTATTTGTTGAGTAAATACGGCTATGAAACTGGTGCTTATGACAACTATGACCTGGAAGGTGATAAGAGAAAAATATTAGCCCGTATAGATTGGAATATCAATAATAAGAATAAACTCAGCCTCCGGTATAGCCAGGTAGAAAGTAGCGATCCTGCATTAATGAGTGGTTCTACCGGGAGTACTGGTTTTAATTTTGCAAACGGTGTTGGTCGTAATGATATAAATGCACTTCATTTCCAGAATTCCAACTATTTCCAGGACTATAATTTTTATTCTTTGGCTGCTGAACTTAACTCAACAATCAGTTCAAAAGTATCCAATACTTTAAGGGCATCTTATAATAATCAGAATGAACCACGTAGTTCAACAAGTTCAGACTTCCCGTTTGTTGATATTATGAAAGACGGACAACCATTTACTTCATTTGGTTATGAACCTTTTACTTATGGCAACCTGAGAGACGTAAAAATTTACTCCTTTGTTGATAACCTTACTATTTCTGCCGGGAAAAATAATATCCTGATTGGCCTCCAATATGACAATACATCTACCATAAATGGTTTCCAGCCACTGGGTGCAAGTTATTACCGGTTTAATTCTTTTGCCGATTTTCAGAATGGTGTTAAACCAACCGATTTTGCCTATACCTATTCTTTGAAGAAAGATTATTCCCAGGCTTTCCCGCAATTTAAGTTTGGGCAGTTTTCCGCTTTTATACAGGACGAGATATCTGTTTCCAAAAATTTAAAAATCACCTTGGGTTTAAGAGCTGACCAGGCTACTTATCCTGATGTAGCCGAAGTAAAAGAAAATCCATTGGTTTCTGCTTTGGCATTTGCAGATGGTGTAAAAGTTAATACGGGTACGCTTCCAAATACGAAAATTCTATTTTCACCACGTATTGGATTTAATTTGGATTTGAATGGTGACCGTTCTTTACAGATACGCGGTGGTACGGGCATTTTCACCGGCAGGGTTCCATATGTATGGATCGTAGGCCAGGCAGGTAATTCGGGTATGTTGCAGATCACACAAGCCTATAATGGAACGGCTTCTACATTTGGTCCTTTTAATCCAGGTGTTGGCTTTTACAGACCAACAACTCCTCCTACTGCCGGTACAACTATGCCAACTACTGTTACTGTTTTTGATCAGGATTTTAAAATGCCCCAAACCTGGAAAACAAGTCTTGCTGTTGATGTAAAACTACCCGGTGGCATCATTGCTACTATTGAAGGAATTTATAACAGAGATTATAATGTTATCTATTCCAGGAATGTTAATCTGAC
>JANMLJ010000491.1:0-7912 GCA_031372465.1 Chitinophagaceae bacterium
ACTAAGCTTTACAGGCTTTTAACAAGGGTTTTTGATGGATGGCGAAAATAGAAGTGGCTTAAAATTTCAACTTCGCCCCCTTTTAAGGCTTATAAACGAAAAACTCCTTCGTCATTATAACTAAAAGGAGTTTTTGGGGGGTAACCAATGGGGCTCGAACCCACGACCCTTAGAACCACAATCTAATGCTCTAACCAACTGAGCTATGGCTACCATTTAACTACTGCAAAAGTAAAGAAAATCAAGCCCCGTACCAAAACCAGATTTTGAATACGGCATTGCTTTCAGTTTCTTTGCACAACTTTTAAAAATATAAATGAATTACTGGCTTTTACTTATCATCCCCCTCATTTCGGCATTTATCGGATGGGTAACCAATTGGGTGGCTATAAAAATGTTGTTTCATCCACGTGAACCCAAAAAAATACTGGGTATCACTTTTCATGGAATATTTCCCAAACGTCAGCAACAGTTTGCAGAAAAATTGGGAAAACTTGTAAGCGCCGAATTTCTTTCTTTTGACGATATCGAAGAAAAAATAAGCAATCCGGAAAATCTGAAAAAGATTATGCCGATGATAGAGAATCATATTGATGATTTTCTGCGAAACAGGCTGACAACCGAAATGCCGGTAATCAGTATGTTTATAGGTGATAAAACGATTACAAAACTCAAAGAATCCTTTATGAAGGAAATTGAGCTTCTGTTTCCACAAGTGATGAAACAATATGCCGCTAATCTGAAACATGAACTTGACCTGGAGCAAATCGTGATCAAAAAAGTTGCCGGTTTTTCTTCCGATAAGCTGGAAGAAGTACTTTACCAGATAATGTCCAAAGAATTCAGGTTTGTTGAAATAATAGGTGCTGTTATAGGCTTTATAATCGGGCTGGTTCAGGTTATTATCACTCAAATAACTACCTGATCTTCAGAAATTGGCAACTTAATCGAACTTTTCCCTTTCATAATTGTCTTTATACCATTCATCAAGTTGTCACAGTAATGTCAGCAAGTTCAGACAGCTTTGCGCGTCTAACTATAAAATTCCTATAAATGAGAAAATTTATTTTTGCCTTACTTTTTGTATTTGTGTCAGTTATAAGCTTTTCCCAGCGCCCCGAAGGTACAGGAAGCAGACCAGGCGGTGGCCAAATGCCAACTGGACGGTTTTACGGCAAAATAGTTGAAGCCAAATCGGGAAAAAGTATTGAATATGCATCCATTCAGTTGATCCAGAGCAAAATGGATACTGTTACCAAAAAAAGAAAAGAAGTTGTAATTGCTGGAATGCTTACAAAATCTAATGGCCAATTCAGCCTTGAAAATGTTCCCGCATTTGGTCAGTCCAAATTAAAAATTACCATTGTTGGTTATAAAACCATTGAACAACCTGTTTCTTTTGATATAAAAATGGGAGGCGATATGAGTGGTATGATGGGAGCACTTGATAAAGACCTGGGTAATATTAAAGTAGAAATTGAAGAAAAAACCCTGGACAATGTAACTGTTACAGCCGCTAGTACAGGTCTGAAATTAGGTATTGACCGTAAAATTTTCAATGTAGATAAAAACCTTGTTTCTGTTGGTGGTACTGCTATAGATGTAATGAAGAATGTTCCATCTGTAAGTGTCGATATTGATGGGAATGTTACTGTGAGAAACAATGCTCCGCAGTTATTTGTAGATGGACGTCCTACAACAATGACCCTTGATCAGATCCCTGCAGATATTATTGAAAGTGTAGAAATCATTACTAACCCATCTGCCAAATTTGACGCATCAGGCGGCAGTTCTGGTATTCTGAATGTTGTATTAAAGAAAAACAAAAAAGTTGGTTATAATGGAAACATACGTACCAGTATTGATTCAAGGGCACAGCTTGGTTTGGGAGTTGATTTGAATCTTCGCCAGGAAAAAATAAATTTCTTTGCAAGCGGTAATTTCAATCAAAGCAAATCAATAAGTAATGGAACTACGGATCGTCTTACTTATGGCCCTCCCGCCAGCCAATTATATCAAACTGACAAGAGTATCTGGGAAGGGAACAGAAGCTATGCACGTGGAGGGTTTGATTATTTTATAGACAATCGTAATACCATTTCATTGTCAACAAATATTTCAGGAGGGAAATTTACACCAAGTACTTTCAGTAACATGGAAACTGACATTTTTACTACTCCGGTGAATTCATCTTTAGCTAATCGTACGTCAAATACAACTAGTAAATACCGAAGTTCTGGTAGTATGCTTAGCTATAAAAGAAATTTCCCCAAATCAGGTCAGGAATTAACAGCTGATTTTACATATAACACGAGAAACAGTGATAATTCTAACCTTATCAGAACTGATTCACTTGACTATTCCAACAAGAATATTCTTAAATCAAATTCACAAAGACAGGATGGAGCAAGTTCCGGAGAGGAGTATGTTTTTCAAACGGATTATTCAAATCCACTTGGTGAAAAATCAAAATTAGAAATGGGTGCCAGGGTGAGCATTAAAAATGTTGATACAAAAAACTTTTTTTATCTAATCAACGCTGCTGGTTCATCGATTTATGTTCCTCAGCTATCTGTTAACTTTAACAGTACCGATAAAGTATATGCAGCCTACTCTACTTTTTCCAATAGGATTAACAACTTTGGTTATCAATTAGGTTTAAGAGTCGAAAGTTCTGATTATCAGGGACAGGACCCTATTAAAGCAGAGGCATTCAATATCAAGTTCCCTGTAAGCCTGTTCCCAAGCATTTTTCTAAGTAATAAAATGAAAAACGAACAGGAAATGCAATTGAATTATTCCAGGAAGATCAACCGTCCTAATTTTTACCAGTTATATCCTTTTACTGATTATTCTGATACACTCAATATCAACCGTGGAAACCCTGATCTAAAGCCGGAATTCACAAATTCAGTGGAATTGTCTTATCAAAAAATATTAAAAAAGAACAAGGATAATATGCTTGCTTCTATTTATTTCAAAAACACCACAAACCTAATTACCCGTTTCCAGGTGAAGGAAATAAGTCCTATTACCGGCAAACCTATTCTGGTCAATACTTATATAAACGCAGCATCGAGCTATGTTACAGGGCTGGAAGTAACCAATAAAATAAGAATGAACAAATGGTGGGATTTGACGACCAATATGAATCTCTTTACTTCAAAGATTAATACGGGTATTGCAAATCAACCCGAGCAGGATCAATTTGTAAGTTGGTTTGGAAAATTGAATAATTCATTCAAAGTCTTTAAGAATTTCACGATGCAGTTATCTGGCGAATACCAGTCAAAGACTATATTGCCACCCGGTGGAAGTGGTGGTGGTCGCGGTGGTGGTATGCATGGCGGTGGTGGAGGTTATGGCAGTATGTTTGGACAGACATCATCATCACAAGGCTATGTACGGGCTAATTATTTTGTAGATGCGGGTTTAAGGTATGAGTTTTTTAAGAATCGGCAAGCTTCAGTTTCTTTGAATATAAATGATATTTTCAGAACCCGCCGTTCTGATATACATTCTGAATCTCCTTACTTTAGCCAGGATGTATTCCGCCGTCGTGACCCTCAGGTTTTGAGGCTTAATTTCAGCTGGAGATTTGGAAAATTTGATGCTAACCTTTTTAAGCGTAAGAATATGAAGAACCAGGATGGTGGTTCTATGGATGGTATGATGGGTTCGTAATCAATAAAAAATAATAGATTTTACAATTAAGGTTTTGCATATTTGCAAAGCCTTTTTTGTTGGCTATAATTAATAGGTTGAAGAAAATTTATTTTACTGTCACCAACGATCTTACTTATGACCAGCGGATGCACCGTATATGCACTTCGCTGGCTGAAAATGGCTATTCAGTAACTTTAGTGGGAAGGGAATTATCCTCCTCTGCCCCACTAACCCCTAAGAAATTTGCCCAAAAGAGAATCCGCTGCTGGTTTAATAAATCAAAATGGTTTTATGCTGAATATAATATCCGGTTATTCTTCTTTTTACTATTCAAAAAAATGGATGCCATTTGCGCCATTGATCTTGACACAATTCTTCCCTGTTACCGCATATCCCGGTGGAAAAAGATTCCCCGGATCTATGATGCACATGAATTATTTACTGAATTAAAAGAAGTGATCAGCAGACCTTCCGTTCACCGGGTATGGTTGAATATTGAAAAGAAGATTGTTCCAAAATTTCAAATCGGTTATACAGTTAGTGAAAGTATTGCGGAAGAATTTTACCGGCGCTACCAGGTAAATTATCAAACGATCCGGAATGTACCCATGCTGCAATCATCAGAACCTATCGTACCCGATGAAAAAATTATTTTCTACCAGGGAGCAGTAAATGTGGCAAGAGGGCTTGAATACCTTGTTCCTGCCATGCAATGGGTAAATAGTAAGCTGATAATTTGTGGCGATGGCAATTTTATGGAGCAATTAAAAAAAATAATTACCGAATATAAACTGGAAGACAAAGTAGAACTTACCGGAATGTTATCACCGGGTGAGCTTCACAAGATCTCGCAAAAAGCCTATATAGCGGTAGCTGTGCCTGAAAAAGAAGGGTTAAATCAATATTTTGCCCTTCCTAATAAACTTTTTGACTATTTACATGCAGGTCTTCCTCAAATAACAGTTAACTACCCGGAATACCAGAAAATAAACATGCAATATGAAATAGCGGTACTCATCGATGATATTTCGCCAAAAAGAATTGCAGAAGCTATAAACAATTTACTGGTAAATGATGTTTTATACCGGAGATTAAAAGAAAATTGCAGTAAGGCAAGAGAAGAATTAAATTGGCAACAGGAAGAAAAAAAACTGATAACCTTCTATAAAACTGTTTTTATTAATTGAAAAGTCAACTACATATAGTATGCCTGGATACACCCTGGCCGGCTGATTACGGTGGGGCCATCGATATGATGAACCGCATTATTATGCTGAAGAAAATGGGCATTCGGATACATCTTCATTATTTCAGTTATAATGAAAGAGGAATGCCAAATGAGTTGAACCAGTTTTGTGAAAGTATTCATGTGTATAAAAGAAATAAAGGGCATAAAGGCTTCTCTGCAAAAATTCCTTATATCGTTTCTTCCCGGATTAATGAAGAGTTAATAAAAAATCTTCAAAAAGATTCAATACCGGTATTATTAGAAGGACTTCATTGTACCGGCATCCTGTCGCAGCTTGATTTAGAAAATAGAAAAGTGGTAGTAAGACTTCATAACGAGGAGAGTATTTATTATAAAGAATTGGCAAGATCTGAATCTTCTTTATTTAAAAGACTTTATTTTCTTCATGAAAGCCGTTTGATAAAAAAATATAATCACCATCTACCTGGTACCTGTACCTATGCCTGCATATCCAGGGAAGATATCAACATATTGAAAAATGAATACCATGTTTCACCATTAAAATTTCTACCGGCATTTCCTGCCTGGCAGGAAGTATGTGGACAGGAAGGAATGGGTAATCTTTGCTTGTATCATGGCAATCTTTCTGTTCCGGAAAATGAAGAAGCAGCAAGCTGGCTTTTAGAAAAAGTTTTTTCCAAAATAAAAAAACCATTGGTGATTGCAGGAAAGAATCCATCCAAACGTCTGCAAAAACTTGCTCATCGCCAGGAGCACACCTGCCTGGTGGCCAATCCTACTGATGCAGAATTGAATGACCTAATTCGTAAAGCGCATATAAATATATTACCCAGTTTTAATAAAAGTGTAACGGGTATCCGATTGAAATTACTGCATGTGCTGTTTGAAGGGCGGCATTGTGTGGTAAACGAATCAATGGTAAGGGGCACTGGACTGGAAGGTGCCTGTCATACAGGTACAACGCCTGAATCATTCGCCTCTATTATTTTACAACTATTTAATCAGCCATTCACTCCTGAAGAAATAGTGTTGCGAAAAGAATTATTAGGGGACACTTATGATAACGAAAAAAATACCCGCCGGCTTATTCAATACTTATACTAGCATTATCAATTACCCTTCCTCTTTCTGTTCGTATCATACGGGCGGGAAATTTTTGCACTACAATATAATCATGTGAGGCCATGACCACAGCTGAGTCATAATCTTTTGCAATGTGAAACAATAAATTCATGATTTCGTCAGATGTCTCCGGATCAAGATTACCGGTTGGTTCATCAGCCAGTATGACCTTTGGAGAATTTAATAATGCTCTTGCTATGTCAACGCGTTGTTGTTCTCCACCACTCAGCTCAAAAGGCATTTTGAATCCTTTTGATTTCAGTCCCACTTTGTCCAGTACATCCATTATTTTTTCATTCATTAGCTTTTCATCTGTCCAGCCGGTAGCTCTTAAAACAAATTTCAGGTTATCATTGACATTTCTGTCTGTTAATAATTGAAATTCCTGGAATACAACCCCGAGGTTGCGGCGGAGATAAGGAACTTTCTTCCAATCCAGGTCACGGAGATTATAACCCGATACGGTAGCTTCTCCTTCAGTAAGTGGCAACTCTCCATATAAGGTTTTTAGCAGGCTTGACTTGCCAGTTCCTGTTTTACCAACCAGGTACACAAATTCACCTTTATTTACTGTAAGATTTATATCCTGTAAAATAAGATTACCGCCCTGGTAGATATTGGCGTGGCTCATTTCTATAATGGGTTCTGACATGCTGAATTATTTGATGCAAAATAAAGGAAAGAACGGCTAGAAACGCATAAAAATTAGTTTTAACTAAATATTTAGTTGTTTAACTAAAAAATTAGTTTTAGCTTCGGTTTCATAATCTCAGAACATGAAACCATTGACAAAAGCAGAAGAGCAAATAATGCAGGCATTATGGAAGCTGGATAAAGCATTTCTCCGGGAAATAGTAGATACAATGCCAAATCCCAAGCCGCATCAGAATACCGTTGCTACGCTTTTAAAGATACTTGTTGAAAAAGAGTTTGTAGTGATAGAAGTATTAGGCCGGCAACACCGCTATTCTACCCTTATATCGAAGCAGGAATACTCAGGCAAGAGTATTAAACAGCTTGCAAAAAACTATTTTGAAGGTTCTTTTAGTAATGTAGTATCCTATCTGGTTAAAGAAAATAATATTTCCGTAGAGGAACTGGAAAGTTTGCTAAAACAAATTAAAAAACAACAAAACCAATCAAAATGAAGACGTTGCTATTTTACCTTTTGCAGGTAATCGTCACCTCCGGTATTTTATACGGGTATTATCATTTTGCCTTGCGCAACAAAAGATTTCACCGGTATAACCGTTACTATCTGCTCGCAGCAACTATCCTCAGCATTACAGTTCCCTTTCTGAATATCCCTCTTTATTTTGCCCAATCTGCCACTGAGTCATCCTTCGTTTTAGAAACACTAACGGTGATTTCATCTGCGGGAACAAACAATTCAATAGTATTCGCGCAACCTGACATGCAGGCAAACTGGTTCACCCGGGAAAATATATTGCTATTCATTTATATACTCGTTGCATTGATTGCACTGCTTCGTATTATTTTTTCTGTTCTTAAAATCTGCAGAATTGTAAGGAGCAACCCAGTAGAGCAATTAGATAAAATTCATTTTGTGAATACTGATGAACCCGGCACTCCTTTCTCTTTCTTCCGTTGGTTATTCTGGAATAAAAAAATTGAATTACAATCTGAAAAAGGAGAACAGATATTCCGGCATGAGCTTTTTCATATAGAACAAAAGCATAGCTGGGATACTATTTATATGGAATTACTCACCGTTGTTTTCTGGATCAATCCTTTTTTCTACTTAATAAGAAAAGAAGTAAAAGCCATTCATGAATTTCTGGCGGATCAGTTTGCTGTATCAGAAAATACCAAATGGCAATATGCCGAACTTTTACTGATGCAAGCTTTAAACACCAATCAACACCTCGTCAATCCTTTTTTTCATAACCAGAT
>JANMLJ010000517.1:0-4394 GCA_031372465.1 Chitinophagaceae bacterium
TCTTAAAGATCGGTATGTATGGTGAAGTAAAATTTTAAAGGAATGCAGGCAGTAGTAGTTGAAAATATTATTAAAACGTACGGAAAGAAAAAAGAAGTAACTGCATTGCAGGATATTTCCTTTGAAGTTCCAACCGGTGAATTATTTGGCCTGATCGGTCCGGATGGTGCCGGAAAAACTACTTTATTCAGGATCCTTACAACCCTGTTGCTTGCTGATAGTGGTAAGGTAATGGTGGATGGATATGATGTGGTGAAAGCGTATAAAGAAATCAGAAAAAGAGTAGGTTATATGCCGGGTAAATTTTCTTTATATCCTGACTTATCCGTGGAAGAAAATCTTAATTTCTTCGCCACTATATTTAATACCACTATCAAAGAAAATTATGAGCTGATAAAGGATATCTATGTACAGATCGAACCTTTCAAAACAAGAAAGGCCGGAAAATTATCAGGTGGTATGAAGCAAAAATTGGCTTTATGTTGTGCATTGATTCATCGTCCCTCGGTGTTATTCCTTGATGAGCCTACTACCGGTGTAGATGCCGTATCAAGAAAAGAATTCTGGGAAATGCTCAAAGGATTGAGGCAGCAGGGGATTACAATCCTGGTTTCTACCCCGTATATGGATGAAGCGGGGATGTGTGATAAAGTAGCCTTACTGCAAAACGGAAAGATCCTTTCTATTAATACTCCACAAGGGATTGTCCATAATTTTTCAAATCCATTATGGGCTGTTAAATCTAACGGTATGCTGCACCTGCTGAACGATTTGCAGCAACTCGATGCCGTTAAAGATGTGTATCCTTTTGGAGAATTTCATCACGTGGTTTTAAAAAATGAATCGGGTAAGAATGAATTAGCGAAGTTTATTCAAAGCCGTGCAAACGAAAATGCAGTACTACAGGAAGTTCAACCTGATATTGAAGATTGTTTTATCGCCTTAATGAAAAATTGATATGCTAACCGATACAGTTATAACAGCCGATAAACTCACCAAGCGATTTGGCGATTTTGTGGCCGTTGATCACATCAGTTTTGATGTACACAAAGGCGAAATATTTGGTTTTTTGGGTGCTAATGGTGCTGGTAAAACAACGGCTATGCGGATGCTATGCGGTCTTTCTTTACCAACTTCCGGCAAGGCTACCGTAGCCGGGTTTGATGTGTACAGGGAAAATGAAAAGATAAAACAGAATATCGGCTATATGAGCCAGAAATTTTCATTGTATGAAGACCTTACCGTAAAAGAAAATATGCGTTTCTATGGTGGTATCTATGGAATGAGCAATGCCTATATTAAAAAGAAAACAGACTTAATACTTAGTCAGCTTCATTTGGAAAAAGAAGGGAATAAACTGGTAAAGGCATTGCCCCTTGGTTGGAAACAGAAACTCGCATTTTCCGTTGCCATTTTTCATGAGCCGGGAATTGTTTTTCTGGATGAACCTACCGGTGGCGTAGATCCGGTAACAAGAAGAGAGTTCTGGAATATGATCTACGAGGCCTCCGATCGGGGGATTACCGTTTTTGTTACTACCCATTATATGGATGAAGCGGAGTATTGTAACCGGGTAAGTATAATGGTAGATGGTAAAGTGGAAGCATTGGATTCGCCGGCGCAGTTAAAGAAAATATATACTGCACGCTCGATGGAAGAAGTGTTTTTGCAATTAGCCCGGAAAGCGGTGAGGGCGGCAGATTAAAATTATTTATGAAGCAATTTATATCCTTTGTAAAAAAAGAATTTTTTCATATCTGGCGGGATAAACGAACGATGTTTATTCTGCTGGGAATGCCGGTGGTGCAAATACTCATTTTTGGTTTTGCCTTAACGAATGAAGTCAAGAACTCCAAAATGGCTGTTTTGGATAATTCGAAAGACGAATCCACTACCTCACTTATCAGCCAACTCGATGCCAGCCGGTATTTTGATTTAGAGAAAAATCTTGTCTCTTATAAACAGGTAGAAGAGGAATTTAAAAAAGGGAAAATAAAACTGGCGGTTATTTTTCCGCAGCATTTTAGTGAAGACCTTCAGCATTTTAATAAAGCACAGGTGCAGTTGATAGCAGATGCGTCTGATCCCAATGTGGCAACAACCCTTACTAATTATGCTTCAGCAATTATTATGGATTATCAAAGCAGAATTACCAGTAACAGGAAATTGCCTTATACCATACATACTGAAATACAGATGCTTTATAATCCACAACTCAAAGGTGCATTCAATTTTGTTCCGGGAGTAATGGCCATGGTATTATTGTTAGTATGTACCATGATGACAGCTATCACTATTGTAAAGGAAAAGGAAATGGGAACGATGGAAATAATGCTGGTATCGCCTATGCGGCCGCAACTGGTTGTAATAGCTAAGGCGGTTCCTTATTTATTACTGTCCATCGTCAATATCAGTACTATCCTATTATTAAGTGTTTTTGTGCTGGAGCTCCCCATTAATGGAAGTCTAGTGTTGCTGATGCTGGAGAGTATATTATTTACGCTCGTTTCTTTATCGCTTGGCTTGCTGATTTCCACTGGTGCAGCTTCGCAGCAAACTGCTATGTTTATATCACTGGTGGCGTTGTTTCTTCCAACGATCATGCTCAGTGGCTTTATGTTTCCCGTAGAGAATATGCCGTTGCCCCTGCGTATTATCTCCAATATTGTTCCGGCAAAATGGTATTATAGTATTGTAAAATCGGTGATGATAAAAGGGGTGGGTTTACAGGCTATCTGGAAGGAAACGCTCATATTAGGCGGGATGATGGTATTCTTTTTAACCATGGCTATCAAGAAGTTTAAAATCCGTTTAGCATGAAAAATTTTATTTACTATTTCCCTTTCCATTTTTTATATCATCGCCTGTTGCCTAGTACTTTTATACTTCCTGTTTTTATAACATCAGAGGATGTAGCGATTATTCAACCACTATCCTTACTCCCCTTCAGGGGTTGGGGGCAAATCCGCCTGGCATGAGAACTATTAAATTTTTATTGCAAAAAGAATTCAGGCAGATATTCCGGGATCCATCTATTCTACGGGTAATATTGATCATGCCTGTCATCCAGTTATTAATATTACCCTGGGCAGCCGATTTTGAAATGAAGAATATCAAACTGGCGGTAGTGGACCAGGACCATTCAGACTATTCCCGTCAACTGATTAATAAAATCACTTCCTCCGGTTATTTTATACTTACCAACTATTCATCATCCTATCACGAATCATTAAAGCAGATTGAAAAAGATAAAGCAGATCTGATATTACAGATCCCTGATAATTTTGAAAGGAGTTTAATAAAAGAAGATGAAGCCTCTCTTTTTATGGCAATGAACGCAATTAATGGCGTTAAAGCAAATCTGGGCGGGGCCTACCTGCGTACTATCATCCAGAATTATAATCGTGAGGTTAGAACAGAATGGATTCAGTTTCCCCGTTTCAGTCCTGAAACACAAATTGAAATAGTATCATCCAATTGGTATAACCCGCTGATGAACTATAAATATTTTATGGTACCGGGCATATTGGTTATTCTTTTAACAATGGTGGGGCTTAACCTGGCGGCTATTAATATTGTAAAAGAAAAGGAGATCGGCACCATAGAACAGATCAATGTAACCCCGGTAAAGAAATTTCATTTTATTTTGGGTAAACTCATTCCGTTCTGGATATTGGGCCTGGTAGTTCTAACGATCGGCTTAACTATCTCAAGATTATTTTATGGAATTATTCCTGCAGGGAGTTTTATTACTATCTATGTCTTTGCAGCTGTATATCTTTTGGCAGTTTTAGGGCTGGGTTTATTATTGTCTACCTACTCTTCCAATCAGCAGCAGGCAATGTTACTTTCTTTCTTTTTGATGATGATATTTATTCTGTTGGGAGGATTATATACCTCTATCGACAGTATGCCTGAATGGGCAAAATGGATAACCAGGTTTAACCCGGTGGCTTATTTTATTGAAGTAATGCGGATGGTAGTATTAAAAGGAAGTACACTTTCAGATATTAAATATCAGTTATTTGCTATGATGGGTTTTGCTTTGGTGTTTAATATCTGGGCAGTTATCAGTTATAGAAAAAGAAACTGATAGCCAATATAATAATTGTGGTTGCTTATATTATTATAAAAGATGGGTACCAGCATTATTATCTGCTACCCATCTTACCATAAGTCATTTTTATTTTCCTTCTGAAGCCGCTTCACATTTTTCTGCTTCTTTTCCTACTTCTTTCAAAAAAGCATCATCTCCTTTATACTTGGCTTCCATTTCATTTTCCCATTTATCCAGGGCAGCTTTTGCCGCAACTTTATCTGTTTCATTGGCAGCTTTAGCAAATTTGCCATTCAGCTCACACCATTTTTGTGCAACAGAGGCTGCAGATTTTTTG
>JANMLJ010000544.1:0-5464 GCA_031372465.1 Chitinophagaceae bacterium
TCAACATCTTTGGTCAAAAGGATATTCGTTCCGCCGCCGAGTATCAGCGTTTTGGGTTCAGGGTTTAGGGTTAAAAGTTCTGAAAGATATTCTATGTTCTTAAAACTTGCAAAATAACTGGCCATGGCAGCTATCCCGAAACTGTTATAGCGCTTTAATGAAATATTTTCCTGAATTTGCATACTGCAAACATCCTAAATTTTTATGATAGCAACATTAATTGGTGCCACCGGTTTAGTGGGAAATTACTTACTGGAGGAATTATTAAAAGATGATTTTTATCATACAGTCAGAATTTTAATACGCCGCCCTGTTGAAATAAGCCACCCCAAACTGGAAAAGAAACTGGTTGACTTTAATGACGCAGAAAGTTTTCGCCTGGCCCTGGAAGGTACCGACGCCCTTTTTTGTGCCATAGGTACGACGCAGAAAAAAGTAAAAGGCGACAAAGACGCTTATCGTAAAGTGGATTATGATATTGCCGTTCACGCAGCCCGTTTTGGTAAATTGGCGGGCTGCGGAACTTTTGTGCTGGTTTCTTCTGTTGGGGCCAATAGCACAAGCAATAGTTTTTACCTGCAACTGAAAGGCGAAGTAGAAGATGCCATAAAAGAAGTTGGATTAAAATCAGTACATATAATGCGGCCATCTGTGTTGCTGGGTGAACGGAAAGAATTCCGTTCGGGAGAAAAAATTTCGAAAGAGATTATGTCAGCTTTTTCCTTGTTGATTCCTTCAAAGTATAAACCGATACATGGAAGAGATGTGGCAAAAGCAATGCTGGCTGAAGCAAAAAATAAGAAGGAAGGATTTTTTATTCTGGAATACAGCGGAATAAAAAAATCAATTTTAAATAGTTAATAGTATATTCAATCACTAAGCGTTGCTACGGAATAAATAAATTTAAACTAATTAAAAAACTCTTGTCATGAGAAATTTCTTACTACTTTTTTTAATTTTTTCATTTGCACAATTCTCTTTTGGGCAAAATGCTGGGAAACTTTACACAAAAGGAGATTCACTTTACAATGCAAAAAATTATAAAAATGCCGCCATTGCTTATGGTGAAGGACTTAGAGCAGAAGGGAAAGGTGCTGGTATTGACAGGCACTTACTTCTTGCTTCCTATTGGTCAATGGCAGGAGAAGTGGACAGTGCATTTTATTATCTGCAGGTAATTAACGAATCAGATAAAGTAAACAGGGTTCATGCAACCAATATGGAGAATAATGTGGATTTTTTAGCGTTAAAAAATGATAACCGGTGGCAACAGGTATTCAATAAAGTTAAACTTCAGGCAGAAAAAAATGGTTTCCTGCAGGAAGAATTTATTTACGGCCGGAAGGATGGAATTGGCCTTACATTGGTAATGATCAGACCAAAAATAAGACCAAATGGCAAAGCAATTATTTCGGTACAAAGCGGCAGCTGGGTTTCCCGTTACAATGGAATTGAAATTAATACTGTTGCGATGGAGCAATATCTCAAAAAAGGGTATACCATGTTTGCCGTCATGCATGGCTCCCAACCCCGGTATGCAATTCCTGATGCAATCAGTGATTTAAAAAGATCGATCAGGTATATCCGTTATAATGCGGGTAAATTCGGCATCGATCCTGACCATATTGGAATTACCGGGGGATCTGCCGGCGGACATTTATCATTAGCCGTTGCCACTGCGGATGATATAATTAATACATCAGCCCCTGATCCTGTTGACAGAGTTTCTTCCAGAGTGCAGGCAGTCGCCATTCTATTTCCCCCCACTGATTTTTTGAATTGGGGTATGACAGGTTTTAATTTTGTTAATGCAAAAGAAATACTGAAAGCAAGAGGTGCCTGGGGTGCTGTTGAGTTCACCGTATTTAATGAAAAATCCAGGACATATGAAGAAGTAACTGACACGGCTGCCCGAAACAAAATCGGCATAGCAATTTCACCTGTAAATTTTGTATCGCCGGATGATCCACCGGTTTTTATCATGCATGGCGATGCAGATCTAACAGTTCCAATACAACAATCAAAATCCATCATTGATCGTTTCAATGAAAAAGGAATTCCCAACCGATTTATTATTAAAAAAGGTGGGAACCATAATGGTGCCGATATGATGCCGGAATGGCTGGAGTTTGTAGATTGGTTTGATAAATATTTGAAGTAAAAAAATATTCAACTGGCAGGCCATTGCACCTGTTTATATTTTCTCAGCAACCAGGTATTGATTATCCAGCAACTCAATAATGGAAAAAGCAACATCGTAAAAAAGCTGAAATAAGAAATAGTTACAACAGGTGCAGGCAATACTTCTACAAAAAGCTGGCTGCCGATTGTATTGCCGGAAAAAACGACCATCTGCAAAATATTCCATCCTAAGTGAATAGCCACCGGAACAAATAATGAAAATGTTTTTGCATAACCATAAGCCAGCACCAGCCCCATGATGCCTGTCATAACAAATTCAATCGCCATTTGCTCCGGGTTTCCCCATAATTCATGCGAAAACCAATGATAGATTCCAAAAGTTACTCCAGAAATAATAATTGCCTTTGTTGCACCTATTTTTTTAATAAGGATATAAAATAATACTCCCCTGAAAATCAATTCTTCAAATAAAACTGATTTTACTGTAAACCAGATGCCCTCTAAGATAAGCCCGGCATTTATTTGAGGATTTAATACCCAGCTTTGTTTGGCAATAACCTTTTTAAGTAAAAAACCTGAAGCAGCACAGGCGGCAGTAATAAAGAAAAACAGGGCAAAGTCTTTCAGACGTTTTTTCGTTGGCATCAAACCCATAAAACCCAGGTCGCCTTTTTCATAAAGCCATACTATAAGCCAGGAAATAGACAGTTGAACTAAAATTCCGATCATTGAATTATGATTAGTTTTAAAATACGCTTATCATATCTATATGAAAAGTATTTGATTTCAGCGACCCCTAACTCCAAACTCCAGACTCCAGACTACCAACTCCAAACTAAATTGCATCCACATCTGCCACTATCGTTACACTCCGAAAACTTTTATGCTGATGCAATATAGCCACCTGCTCCAACAAATCTTTTTTACATTGTTTGATCGTTTTTGTATCTCTTGGTAATTTTAATAAAAGCTCCATCAGGTACTGATTTCTGATGCGGCCAATTACTGGTTCTGCCGGGCCAACTATATACTGACCATAATTCTTTTTTAATGCATCGGTATAAATCTGTGCTGCCCTTTCCACTACTTCTTTTATTTTATGTTTAAAACTGATATGAATTATGCGGGAAAAGGGAGGATAGAAAAATTCTTTTCGTTTCTTTAATTCTTCTGTAAACATCAATTTAAAATCGTGTTGCTGTACAAATTGCAACACCGGATGTGTGGGTTGAGAAGTTTGTACCATCACTTTTGCCATTTCTTTTCTGCCCTCCGCAGTTTCAATAAACGAAGGCTTTCTTCCGGCTCGTCCACTCACCTGCTCCATTAGTTGAAAAGCTCTTTCATTGACCCTGAAATCTGCAAAATGCAACAAACCATCAGCGTCTAAAATACCCACGAGGTCCACATTATCAAAGTCAAGCCCCTTCACGACCATTTGTGTGCCTACTAAAATATCAATCCTTCTTTGTTCAAACTGCTGTATCAATACATCATGTGCATTCTTACCGCGCACGGTATCCATATCCATTCTCGCCACTTTAGCAGCAGGAAAAGTCTCCTGTAATTGTTCCTCAATTTTTTCCGTGCCAAAATTCCGCTGTGCAAATTTATCACTGCCACAGGCAGCGCAGGTATGTACGGGTGGATAAGTAGTACCGCAATAATGACAAATTAAACGGTTGGTGAGTTTATGAAAAGTCAGCGATACATCACAATTTTTACATTGTGGTATCCAGCCGCAGGTACTGCAGACCTGGTAAGGCGAATAGCCCCTTCGGTTTTGAAAAAGAATTACTTGTTTATTTCTGGCTATCACTTCCTGCACTGCTTCTACTAATTGCGGTGACAACATTACTTTCGACCGGTCTTTCTGCATCACCTTCCTGGTATCAATCATTTCAATTGGCGGGAGTTTCAAATCACCGAAACGCTGCAACAATTCCACGAATCCATATTTACCGGTGGTAGCATTATAATAGCTTTCTACTGAAGGAGTGCCACTGCCCAGCAAAACGCTCGCACCCGCCCTATCATTGGAAAGGCTAAATAAAGAAGCAAAATAAATTGCTGCATCCCGGCCATTGTATCTTGGTGCTGGTTCCTGTTGTTTGAAAGAAGTATCATGTTCTTCATCACAAATGATCAATCCCAAATCCTGGTACGGCAAAAAAATGGAAGACCTAGCACCCAATATCACCCGTAGTTCGCCATTTTTTACTTTATTCCATATCTCCACCCGTTCATTTTGAGAAAATTTTGAATGATAAATACCAATATATCCCCCGAAATGTTTTTGCAAACGACGGATGATCTGTGAAGTGAGGGCAATCTCCGGCAACATATATAAAACCTGTTTTCCCTGTTTAATAAACTCTTCTATCAGTTTAATATAAATATTTGTTTTGCCGCTTGAAGTAACCCCATGAAGCAAACAAACTGGTTTAGTCTGTAATTGTTCTTTTACCTGAGCAAATGCTTTTTGCTGCGCCAGAGTAAGTTCAAAATCAATCTGCACATTTTTGGGAAGATATTTAATCCGGTCAACCGTTCTTTTTTCAGTCCAAAGAATTTTCTTTTCGATTAACCCTTTTAACTGCGCTTCTGACGCTCCTGATTTTTTCAGCAAAGATGATTTTACTACCTCCCCTTCTGTTTTCAGCAGGTGCAGGTAACTTAACAAGAGTTCCATTTGTTTAGGCGCTTTTGTCCAGTTATTCAGCAGATCTGCTAATTTTTCTTCTTTATCATATTCAGCGTTCAGCAACACATACGATTCTTTCTTGGGCGAATATGTTTGCTTCAATGCTTCCCAGACAAAACAAAGTTTTTTATTAATAATCCGGTTGATGACGGGATAAGCATTGGAAGAATCGAGCAATTCCTGCACTTCACTCAGGCTTAGTTCTTTTTTAATTAACAGTGCTTCCCCAATGATATATTCATCATGATCGAGCGCAGAAAAATCATCTCCATATTCTTCATTATAAACAAGAATTGTTTCACTGGATAATTTAAAATGCGCGGGTAAAGCAGCTGCCATTACTTCTCCTTCGCTACACATGTAATAAGAAGCTATCCATTCCCAAAGTTTAAGTTGCTGTTCAAACACTACCGGCTCTGCATCCAGGACATGAAGGATATCTTTTGTTTCAATAAACTCCGGCTTATCCGCATGAATACGTTTAATAATTCCGGCATATTTTTTACTCTTGCCAAGATTGACCTCTACCCGGCAACCAACTTTTGCTGTTTCCATTAGATGAGCCGGAACAGACCAGGTGTAGTTTTTGGGCAAGGCGGATGGGATAATGATTTCGGC
>JANMLJ010000555.1:0-8061 GCA_031372465.1 Chitinophagaceae bacterium
TAATTTTGATTGAAGCCATGCACAGTATTTTGCAACTCCTTCGTATTGAATGTTCACAACCGGGTAATTATTAAATGCCTGATGCCTGTAATAATGCACTAACATTGGTTCATTGTAGGTTATTGCTTGCCTCCATCCTAAAGAATCACAGTCTATTTGATTCTTTTCTTCATCTGTTAATCCCGGGGATACTTCAGCATAGAATTGACGGTATTGCAAATTGGTCACTTCATATTTTGAGAGATAGAAAGATCCGATGGGAATTTTTTTTGCCGGAGTATTTTCCATAGCATTGCCCTGATCCCCTGTCAAACTCATAGTACCCTCCGGGATAAAGGCAAATTCGTCAGGCAGTTTGAGTTTATTTTTTTTATTGGTAGTAAAAGCTGAAAGTAAAAAGAAGGCTGCTGCAGAAGCAATAAGTAATTTTTTCATCGCTTTTTATTTTACAACGAACCCTCCCTGCTTTTAGTATAATTTCAGGAAGAAAGCATTTTTTCGACAGATTCACCTATTCTGGACTTCGTCATAAAATTATACCCGAAGATGCTTTCCGGGCAGAGCTTGTTTCTGCAGGCTCCACGACAAGCCGATAGCAAGCTGCGGTTATATTTTTTTAATATCTAAATTATTTGTATATTTCATACTTGGGATTTGTTGGTTGATCCCGGACCTTCCAACCACCTTTCAAACTAATGTAATATGTTTAACTGTTTGGCAATCATTTAGACTGTACTTGCTCACTTAATATTACTCTTCCAATCCTTACTCCCTGAATTTCAATTTACAAAACTTACGGTTACCCGCATATGTTTTGTTTTTCCATGCCCTGACTTTAAAACTTTGGGATATGAAAAAAATAACAGTTTCTGTTTTGGCAGCCCTTCTGCTATGCTTCAGTATTTGTTTACCCCGTCCGGCATACGCCCAGATTCCGGTGCTCGTAACGGTGGGTCCTGGCGGCAGTTACCCCAGTCTGACCGGTCCGGGAGGTTTTTTTGAAACGCTGAACTCAAATATAATCGGGTTGATAGGAAATACCGAATTACGAATCACCGGTAATTTGTGTGAGCCCGGAACGCATATGTTAAACGGTTCTAAGCTGAACTCACATAACTTAAAAATAATTCCAAATCCTGGCGCTCCATTGCCGATAATCATCAATAATTGTACGGATATCAGTCAAAGCATGATCCGGCTGGACGGTGTGGCAAATATGACGATCTCGGGTTTAACTCTGGTGAATACAAATACCACTCCTGCCAATGCAAAACCGGTACTGGAATTTATCAATTTCAGCACCAACGTCATCCTAGAAAATAATTTTATCCGTAGTAACAATCCCAGTACGATTGAAGGCACCATTATGCTGGGAGGAGCAGTGCATACCGATGCCATCATCCGTAACAATATCATTGGTGACGCTGTTGGTGGCGGTATTGTAAATTTTCCGGGCAATGGTATTTATGCCAACAATGCCACAGACCGGCTGCAGATAACCAATAATACCATTTCAAATAATACAAATTATGCTATCTACCTGAATACCGGGAACGGTACAGTGGTGGATGGTAACAGAATATTTCAAAGTGTACCAAAAAATAATACAGGGGGAGGAATTTATCTTACCGGTGGGGGTAATCTAACCGTTACCAATAACACTATCGGGAACAATGATGCCGCCGGGGGTGGTGCATGGGTGCAGAACGGCGGGGATTTTACTGGAATATATGCCGTCCCGAATACCTTTGCCCCGGATCCGCTTTTAAACACCACGATTTCCGGTAATACCATCGAAGATATAAACTTCAATACACCAGGAACCTCTTCTTTTTCCGGTATATTCTGTCAGCAGGGCAATATAACCCTGCCCAATAATATCATCCGGAACAATACCATCAACTCCAACAGTTTTATACATGCTTTTTTACTTAATCCGGTAAATGGTAGCAGCTATATATTAACGGGCAATGCTATTTCCAATATGATCAATAACAATACCGGTAGTACCAGCCGCCTGGTAGGAATACGAAACCAGGGCAGTGGGGGCCTTGTGAACATCACTAACAATAGTTTTACGAATTTTCAAACGTACAGCACCAATACGTCCAGTACAGCCCCGTGTTTGGTAGGAATTGAAATTGCTTCCAGCAGCGGGCAAACGGATCTCTTTTCTAACGAGTTTAAAGGTTGGGGGGATTATTCGTCAGGGCAGTCTACCCTTACAGGAATCAATGCCAATTCGTTTCCGAATACAATTAATATTATAGGCAACAAATTCTCGGATTTCAGGAATTCCGGGTTGGCCGGTTCAAATATATTCGGACTCAACATACAGGGAGGAAACAGCCAGGTCAATAACAATTTTATTGGTATCACCAATAACGGCAATACGAATGATGTTTCTATTACCGGTTTGAATTTCAGCGGAAATTCTTCCTCCGCTAATAATGCATTTTACAATTCTATATACATCGGGAATACGATCACTGCCGGAAGCTCCAGTACCTTTTGTATCCGTAGGACCGGATCTGCCGTGATTAATTTTATGAACAATGCGCTGGTAAATAATGCACAGGGAGGAACGGGCAACCACCTGGCCATTGCAAATACCCGGTCCAGTTCAACGGCTTTGGGTTTTAATGCCAGCAATTATAATTTTTTATTTTCACGCAATGCTTCTAAACTAGGTATCTGGAATTCAACATTACAGGATTTTACAAACTGGATCACGGTGTCACAAAAAGACGGGAATTCACTCACAGCATCCCCACCTTCATTTGACCCCCAGATAATATATAATCCTTCTACCGGAGAATTTGTGAATGTACCCGGGGCCACCGAGAACTGGTACCTATATGGTAATGCCCACCCGATTGCCGGGATCACCACGGATCAACGGGGCATTCCTGGCACAAGACCGGATATCATTTCAAATGGCACCCCGGATATTGGCGCTTACGAAATGGATCCGCCAACTGTTAATCCACCTAATTTGCTTATAACAGGCGTAACTGCACCGGGCGCCACACAGGATTTTTTCTTCGGTGGCCAGCGATTCGGTTCCATACAATGGGGACTGGGTGGCACAATCCCGATGTTGAACTTTGTAAAGAGATTCAGCCAACCTCTCCCAGGTTTTAATGGTGCTAACCCGGGACTCAAATCGATCTCTAATTATTTTGAAATAAATGCAACAGGCGGTAGCGGATTTACAGCCCGGACAACTTTCTTTTGGTTTCCAAATGCGGATGGTAGAATCATTCCAATTTCTAATGCAGTGATAGGAAAAAGAGAATCGGCCGGTACCTGGTCCATTCCTCCCGGCTCTGTTTATGTTTCTTCGGGAAGCCCTTTCTTTATTGAGTCACTTACAGTCGATGTCGGTCAGTTCAGTTTGTTTACCGCAGTGGATCCGGCGAGTACCTTGCCCGTAAACCTGCTTTCCTTTAAAGCACAGAAAAAAAATAATGATATTCTGCTGCTATGGTTAACTGCCGGTGAAACTGAACATGATCATTTTGAAGTGGAACGTTCAGTAGACGGAGTTAAATTCATCAGCCTCGCGATGGTAACGGGAAATAATAATACCAGTTCAGAAAAGAATTATACTTGTACTGATGCCAGTGCCTTATTGATTGCCTCAGGTAAATTGTATTACCGACTGAAATTAGTAAGCCTTTCGGGAAATAGTACTTACAGTAATATTATTCAAATACCCTTGTCGGCTATGCAACAAAAATGGAGTTGGAAAATTAGTCCGAATCCATTCCTTGACAGGATTGCTGTAAACCTATACCTGCCGGAAAACAGTTCGCTGGAATTCAGTCTTTACAATATGACCGGTGCTCTGTTAAGGAAAAAAATGGTGCGTGGTGAAAAAGGTTATTCGACCGTGGAAATGACAGGACTAAGCAGTTTGTTAAGCGGCTCTTATTTTTTACAGTTGCGCAATAATGGCCAGGTCATCTCTGAAAAATTAGTGAGGGCAGGACATCAGTAACATAAAAGGCATTGAAGGGCTATATCAAGTCTCGCTCTGGCGAGAAAATTTTGTTCGAGTTCCATATTGAATGGAATGAAGGTATCAAGCGATGCACAACGCATCACCGGCGCATCTAAAATAGAAAACCAATTTTCAACAACCTATACTACTGTTTTGAATACATTTACAGATTCCCTGCTCTAGTTTATCCGAATTGTTTTAGCAGCACAAATTGTAAACGGCGCTTACAATTTGTCCATCTGATTTAGTTCACTATTATTCTATTAATGTGCCCCATCCATCAAATTTACAATCAGATTCAAATCCTTTCTGTGCCATTTGCTTTGTCCAATAATCAAATTGTTTTCCACATAGCTTTATCGGTGTCGTACACCCAATCACCGACCATTGTGTGTGTCCGGGTTCCGGTTGATACACTCCATACACTTCGTATCCCATCCTGCTCAACTCAATAGCCAGGTTGTTAGCTTTATCTTCTTCATCAGAATAAAAGAAAAACTCCACGGATTGAATGGAATCAGACTTTCCGCCGAATCTTTTCATCAGTTGAAATACCCTGCTGTTTAAAGCCGGTTGAACAGACATAGCCTCATCCCGTTCCTTAGTGGTATAAAACCGGTATAGATGCTGGCGAAAAGAATTAAAAAAGGACAACGCTGTTATGTTAATTTATTTATGGTTAAATGCTTAAAGGTCTTTTGCAGGTATTTTTTGGATATTGCCTTTTTTATCAGCTATGACCAAATAGGAGTTTTTTGCCTTGGTTTCGGCAATAACATTCTTAATTGCTTTATCCAAGGCAATCTTAATTTTATCGCTAAGGTCTTCTCTTTTATTCAGGCTACTCATTTATGAACTATAGATTTGAACAATTCAAAGTTAATAATTTTCTCTTCTTTGTCAATGCTTTTTGCAACCAATTCATACTCGCTTCCAGAGTTATCATAAACATACCAGTCGTTTGCTTCCTTTGCATAAGTGGAAAAATTAAGCAACCCTTTATGATATCTTCTTTCAATCACCTCATCGGGTATGCTATGTCCACCTTTACTTACCCTGATTGCAACCCGTTCTTTAGCAAGTTTTACACTATTTAAAAAAACAAAAAAAAGTGTAATCCCATATCCTTTCTCTTTTGCCTTTCTGATAAAGTCGAGGTAAGTGAGGCCCGAAAGTGTTGTCTCAAAAGAAAAGCTTTTATTTTCTCCAATAAGTTGTTCCAACCTTTCCAGCATTATCCTTCCTGCTTAAAAAGCAACGCCTGTCGGATTAAAGGGAGATAGGCCTCTTGCAATTTCATCCGCATTTACAAATTCAACTGTTTTAAAAACTTCCGGTAAAAGATTATAAGCTGCCGTTGTTTTTCCTGCACCGTTACACCCCGCTATAATAAAAATATCCGGCATTAATAATTATTATTAATAACTCAACAGTTTTTGAATTGTTTCATCCAGTCTTGCCTTTGCCATAAAATTATTCTCCAGCTCAATACTAAATGGAATAGGTGTATCCAGCGAAGCACATCGCATTACCGGTGCATCTAAAATAGCAAAACAGTTTTCGGCAATCCAGGCAGCAATTTCTCCGCCAATGCCGCCAATCAATGTGTCTTCATGTACTATTAATACCCTGCCTGTTCTATGCACAGCTTCCCGAATGGCTAAATAATCCAATGGTGATAATGTTCGCAGATCTAGGATATCAATGGATATTTCAGGATGCTCCGCTGCATAATCTTCCGCCCAATGAACAGCAGCTCCATACGTAATAATAGAAATTTCATCTCCTTCTCTAACATGTCTTGCTTTGCCAATTTCAATTTCATAATAATCTTCCGGCACCGGGCCGCTTATTGAACGATACAATGCTTTGTGCTCAAAATACATGACCGGGTTTGGATCATTGATAGCGGCAATCAGTAATCCCTTTGCATCTATCGGTGTACTTGGATACACTACTTTTAATCCGGGTGTTTTTACAAACCATGCTTCATTACTCTGGCTATGAAAAGGACCTGCACCAACCCCACCGCCTGTCGGCATCCTTATCACCACATCTGCGTTTTGCCCCCACCGGTAGTGAATCTTTGCCAGGTTATTGATGATCTGATTAAATCCTACTGTCGCAAAATCTGCAAACTGCATTTCCATCATGGTTTTATATCCTTCTAAACTTAATCCCAATGCAGCACCAACAATAGCACTTTCACATAGCGGCGTATTTCTTACTCTCTCTTTTCCAAATTCATTAACAAAGCCTTCTGTTATTTTAAAAGCACCTCCGTATTCTGCAATATCCTGACCCATGAGAATGAGATTTGGATGTTGTTTCATTGATTGATAAAGACCGTCTTTGATCGCATCGATCAGTCGGGAGTCTTTAGTCCGGAGTCCGGAGTCAGAAAACGGTTTCGAATTATCCACGACTTGTACCTTGTTCCTTGCACCTTGTACCTTTGCGTAACAGTCTTCCAACTCTTCTTCCGAATCAGCCACTACCGGGTTTGTAGCAAAACCAATAGCCAATTCGCTTTCTATTTTTTCTTTACACTCATTTCTTATCGCAGCTATTTCCATTTCATTGATCACTTTCTCTTCCAATAAAAACCGTTCATAGTTTTTAATCGGGTCTTTCATTTCCCAAAGCTTGAACAATTCAGTTGGTACATATTTGGTGCCGCTGGCTTCTTCATGTCCCCTCATTCTGAATGTCAAACATTCAATCAAATATGGCTTTTGATTTTTTATACAATACTCTCTTACTCCTTTTATAGTATCATAAACAGAAAGAATATTATTGCCATCAATCTGTACTCCTTCTATCCCATAACCTTTGGCTTTATCCACCAGGCTGATACAACGGTACTGTTCATTTACCGGCGTACTTAATCCATAACCATTATTCTCAATAATAAAGATGACGGGTAAATCCCAAACAGCTGCTGTATTTAAAGCTTCATGAAAATCACCTTCGCTTGTTCCTCCATCACCGGTAAAGGCTAAGGAAACTTTCTGTTGATGCTTAAGTTTATACGCTAATGCTACTCCGTCGGCAATAGCCAGTTGAGGACCCAGGTGAGAAATCATTCCACAGATATGGTGCTCCCTGTTGCCAAAATGAAAACTTCTTTCTCTCCCTTTACTGTATCCTTCCTGTGCTCCCTGCCATTGCATAATTAGTTTACTTAATGGCATATTACGGGTAGTGAAAACGCCAAGATTACGGTGAAGGGGCATGATCCATTCATCTGCCTGTAAGGCAAGTGTAGCACCAACGGAAATTGCCTCCTGCCCGATACCGCTAAACCATTTGGATATTTTTCCCTGACGGAGCAATACCAGCATTTTCTCTTCTATCATGCGTGGCCAGAGGAGACGTTGATAAAAATGGATAAGCTGTTCGTTCAACAAATTTTTCCGGTCGAAGGTCATAAAGCGAAGTTCCGGTTTTTTTCAACACTGAGATACAGAGAAATAGAGTTACACGGAGATCAATTAGAGCTTATCAGATTCACGCAGAGGACGCTGGGATCGCAGAGGATTTAAGAAAATTCATATTGCGATGCTCTGGTTTTTTTCAACACAGAGATACAGAGAAATGGAGTTACACGGAGTTCTTTCTCTGTGTAACTCTTAAAGCTCATTTTCTCTGTATTAAAATTCTTATACTACTACCAACTTATAAAAATCATCCGGTTTTTTTCAACACAGAGGTACAGAGAAATAGAGTTACACGGAGATCAAATACAGTGTATCAGTTTCACGAAGAGGACGCTTGGATCGTAGAGGATTTAAGTAAATTCATATTGTGATACTCCGGTTTTTTTCAACACAGAGATACAGAAAAATAGAGTTACACGGAGTTTTGATCCGGCCTGGAATTTCTCTGTGTTACTCCGAAACTCCTGTATTGAAAAAAAATTTACTTATCGGCAAATTTACCATTTATCCTCCGGCGTATACCATCCTTCAGTAATAAAACATTAAAATTGATAAGCAGGCCAAGTCTTTTGTTTGCAAGTTTCAAATAGGTTACAAGCTGGGCTTCATGCACCT
>JANMLJ010000568.1:0-2278 GCA_031372465.1 Chitinophagaceae bacterium
AATGAATGACGAGTATCATTTAAATTGAATACATTTTTTAAAAAGAAGTGGCTTTACCAATATATGTTTTGAAAAATTAAACCTTTTGCCAAGAGTTTAATAATTAGTAATAAGAAGATAATTTTTCAAAGCGGTACTTAAGCTTTTACTTCAATTTGTGAAACAAATATTCCATACTATAAAAAATCGAAATTTCAATTGTTAAATCTAAGTGGTATAGATTAACACATTGATTCTTTCTTTTCTTTTGCCTTTGATGCAAAAGAAACAAAAAATCAAGGAAAAAAGAATGCTCCGCCTTTTTTCCATGCCTGCGCACAAAGACTCTGATTGTTTGAAAAGTCTTTATTGGTTTTGTACTGAGTGGTGCAAGACTCCGCTTCATGATAAGGCTGGCACCGAAAGGCACTGTGTTCCGCCTTGTTAGTGCTTATAGCAATATGAGTTTGAGAGTACGGCGGAACAAGGTGCTGGAAAAGTCAATTATCAAAAGATGACGACAACTATGGAATAAAACATCGGACTTTAGTCTTTAATACGGATTATAATACAAAGCATACCCACCATGCTATTTATTGATGCTGATGGTGAACCGATGATGCAGCCAGGGGCTTTACCCAAACATGTTTTCAGAAAGCTGATTGAAGAAAAATTACTGGTATCAGCAAAAGCAGTCAATTAAAATAATCTGTTTTTATTTCTCTTAATACAATGCAGGCTGAACGCAATCAGTAGAAGGAAATATTTTTTTAAGTGTACAACACATTCTCCAATGTGCCGTTATGCCTGCAAAAGCTGTAATACCACCAATAATAATTATAGCCGTACTCATTCCAAAAAAATCTGCCAGTATACCAGCTAATAAGGCGCCAATAACATAACCACTATCCCGCCAGAAACGGAAGATGCTTAAGGTTTCTGCCCGTTGCGAAGGATGTGTACTTTCAGCAACTACCGTGAGAAAGTTGGGATAAACCAACGCTGTTCCCATTCCTAATAAAACAGCTGCTGCAATTAAAAGCCAGAATTGAAAGGATATAGCCATAAATACTATAGCTGCTGCCTGCAATAACATTCCTACTGTAATAATTTGTTTTTTACAATATACATCTCCCATTTTACCGGTAAACAATTGCAGTACTCCCCAAACGGCAGGATAAATGCCTGCTATAATCCCAATTTGATGAATGGTGAAATCTTTTTGTAATAATAATACAGGTAACAGGCCCCAGACTACTGCGTCGTTCATATTATTTACCAGGCCATTTAATGTTACCGTACTTATATTCTTGTGCTTCCAGGTGGTTTCCTGCCAAACATTTTTTAATAAAGCTATTTTACTGGTTGCACTTTCGTGTTGAACAAAATACGTAGTGTCTTTTATCAAAAATATTGTAAGTAATATACCGGCAGCAGCAAAAAATAATCCCGGGATAAATGGAAAATACGCATAACCATATTCTGCCGCAATAGAACTGGCGAGATATGAAGCCAAACCAACGGATAAATAACCTGCAAATTCATTGATGCCCATTGCGAGGCCACGGTTCTTTTGTCCAACGATATCTACTTTCATAATAACGGTGGAAGACCAGGCTAATCCCTGGTTAATGCCCAATAAAATATTAGCAGCTATTACCCATGACCATGAATCAGCATACATCAATAAAAAAGGAACGGGTAAAGCTGCCCACCATCCAGCCATTAAAATTTGTTTGCGATTAAATCGTTTACTGAGTTTGGCAACACTGTAATTACTGATGGCTTTGGTAATACCGAAAGCCATAATAAAACTGAGGATGGCTGTATTGGCATCAAGACCAAACACATTTTTTCCAAGACCTGGTAATACCGCCCTTTCGAGGCCAATCATAGCACCGACAAATGCATTCACTATAACAAGTAAAGCAAATTGTTGCCAATTTGCCTGCAGGCCTTGTTGTTGAAATGGCATTTTATTATTCATGAAGTATTTGTGACACCACTTTTAATGTGGTAACCTATCCTTATATTTTCCATACACCCAGGTACCTGCAATAGCACTAAATAAAGTCACAATTATAACCGTTGCTCCGGTTCCTATCTGTGCAAATAACGGTCCCGGACAAGCGCCGGTAATGGCCCAGCCCAATCCGAATGTTAACCCGCCATAGATCTGACCTTATTAAATTTTTTGGGTTCCAGTATGATTGTTTCCCCATCAATAGACTTCACATTAAATTTTTTAATTAAGAATACACTGATTACACCAACCACCACAGCTGATCCAATAACACCG
>JANMLJ010000572.1:0-15172 GCA_031372465.1 Chitinophagaceae bacterium
GCCTGCAGTACCATATTTTCCAGCACAATATCTTTTACATGCATTTCAGGTAATCCCCTTACAAAAATGCCTTTTGCTGCGCCATTGCAATACACATTGCTGATATGAAAGTTTCTGAAAACTGGAGTTGTTTCGTCTACCGGTTTCAATTCTACTTTGGGAAGTTCTCTTTTTTCTCCAACCAAAGCTACCGGGTCTTTGGCCATATAATACATATCAAACAAAATAGCTTCTGCAGGAATATCTTTCATATAAATGTCTTTTATGAAAATATTCTCTACGATACCACCACGACCTCTTGTAGTTTTAAAACGAAGACCAATATCAGCTCCGATGAACGTGCAATTGCTGACAAAAATATTTCTTGCCCCGCCACTCATTTCACTACCGATAACAAAACCACCATGCGATGAATAAACGGTGCAGCCACGAATAATTACATTTTCTACCGGCATAGCTCTTTTCCTTCCTTCTTCATCACGGCCGCTTTTCATACATAAGGCATCATCGCCCACATCAAATACAGAATTTTCAATCAATACATTTTTACAGCTCTCCACATCTATACCATCACCATTTTGTGCATACCATGGATTTTTTACAAATACATCCCTTACTGTCAAATGCTCACTCATCAGCGGATGTAAACACCAGGCTGGTGAGTTTTGAACCGTAATACCTTCCAGTAAAATATATTTACAATTAGTGATGACTACCATATTCGGACGAAGAAAACCTTTGATGCTTTCATAAAAAGCCTTATCCTTTTCAGGACTGATAGCACCTGGGTTAGCTGGCATTTTTGTTCCTTTCACAAAACTGGCAGAAGGATAATGTGTTTTTCCATCTTCACTTACTATTCCACCGCTTGCTACTAATTTTTTCCACTGACTGGCAGTAAGTTTATCACTTTTTACAGCCCTCCAGCCATCCCCATTTCCATCAAGAATTCCTTTGCCGGTAATACCAATATTGGTAGCACCTGTTGCAGAAATGGGCGATTGGTTCCGCATCTGTGGTAATCCTTCAAAGTTTCCTTCAATGAGTGGGTATTCGTTCTGATCTTTTGTAAATAATAATGTTGATCCTGCTGCCAGATGAAGATTGATATTATTTTTTAAAACAACCGGGCCTGTCAACCATAATCCTGATGGGACTAAAACTACACCACCGCCCTTTTTAGTCATGGCATCAATGGCTGCATTTATACTTTTTGTATTTATTGTATAACCATCCGAAACCGCACCGAATTTTACAATGCTTACCGTGTCTTTTTTAAATTTAGGGGCAATAACAACAGGCAATTTCCACTGTTGTGAGAATGCGGTTGCGGCAATAGACGAGGCGGCGAATATAAATAGGAATTTCTTCATGATACAAGCAGGCCATTTTTTGCGCCTTTCGTTTTACAAGTCTACTTAGATATTAGTTGTTAATCAACGAATTGCGATGATTTATTTACGCAATCGTTATCGGGAACGTGAACAGTCGTTAGTCAGGAGTCGGGAGTCAGAAACACTCTTTACCAGTGTTGTCTTTTTATTCATTAATTCAAAATTATTTAGGATGAGATCGCTGAAGACAAACGACCACAGACTCATGTCTAACGACTCATATTTTGACTGCCTGACGGGCCAGTAATTTCCATTGACTACCTTGTTTTTGCCAAACGAGCAGCACTCTCAAATGCACTTCAGCCGGTTTGCCATTATCATTGGTTTTGGCAGTTAAGATATGCCGTACAATAGCTGTCTTTCCACTTACACTTACGGTTTGTTCTGTTAAATCAATAGTTACAAAATCTGAACCGCCTCCGGTTAGTTTTGCAACAAATTCTTTTTTATCATCAATATGTCCGCCACTATGGCCATAGCTAAGTTGTTCTGTTACTAAGTTTTCTAATGAATTTTTATCACCATCCACCATTGCTTTTCGCAACTGTTCAGTAGCTGCTGCTACCTGTTTTTCGGTTTTTGATTGTGCATTTAATAAAACAGGAAGTAGCAGTGTAATGGCAATGATCAACGTTTTCATTTTATTTTTTTAATGGGTGTTTGCTCTTGGAATTAAATCAGTCAGTTCTGAAATTTTTACCGGTCGTTTTTCTTTTATACTTTTTCTTGCTGCTATACCGATTAATATACTCATGGCACCATCTCTGGTACCCGCCATAATATGATGGGGATTGTCTTTTGTATCAACAAACATTCTTCTTTGCATCCGCACATCGCCACCACCATGACCACCGCTTATTTTGGGAGTTGTATAAATTTCAAAGTTTTTTGCAAAATTATCCATGGCAATAATTTCTCTTACTTCTCCTTTAATTCCATCATCGGCATTGCTCATTTCCACTGCATGTTTTTTTGCCTGGTCATCCTGTGTCTTTTGCAGGAAGGGGATATCTTCCCATGTATCTATCCTCCCTTTCATTCCATTGAATGCAATTTTCCAACCTTCATAAGGTGAGTAGGTGGTTAAAGAATAATTTGCTGTAACTCCATTTGCATAAATTATTTGCGCACTCATTTTATCCCAGATATCAATTTCATTACTCCACACACAACCATCTCTTATATAGCCATCATGTTGTTCATTGTTTACATATAATTCTGTAAGGCGTTTATCTTTTGTAATATCCCAATAGAATTTGCATTTGTCTTTGAATTCGCAACCACGGCATTTAGTAGCACGGAATGAATTATTTTTTCCATAATGCTCCAAACTTCCATAGGCCATTACTTCCACCGGCTCACTATTTAACCACCAGTTTAATAAATCGAAATGGTGTGTTGCTTTATGCACCCACAAAGAACCACCTTTTCCAAGCCTTCCATGCCAGCGGCGGAAATAATCAGCGCCATGATGTACATTTAAATACCAATGAAAATCAACCGATGTTATTTTACCCACTCTTTCTGCGGCCAGCAATTCTTTTAATTGAATATTGTGAACACTATGGCGGTAGTTAAAAGCAACGATTACCTTTTTGCCTGATTTTTTTTCTGCATCTAAGATTCGTTGACATTTTACTTCATCGGTTGTCATCGGTTTTTCAGTAATCACATTCACTCCCATATTCAATGCCTTTACAATAAATTCATCATGGGTGGCATCCACTGTAGTTACAATTACATAATCGGGTTTGGTTTTAGTAACCATTTCCTCAAAGGTTACAAATACCGGAATATCCCCGCCATACGTTTTTTTACCATAGGCCGCTCTGCCGGGATTGATATCATGCAAACCGACAAACTCCAATACATCTTTAAACTCCTCAATTAAATTTTTGCCCCAAAAACCAGAACCTCGATGACCAATACCCACCTGGGCTATTCTTATTTTTTTATCTCCCGTATAGGCAAATGGTTTAAAAGGGTTAAGCATAAGCGATGCGCCGGCTGCGGCGGTATACTTAATAAATGTGTTGCGTTCCATATAGCAATCGTTTTATTTTTAAGAATTATTGAACCGGTTCAATGCGAAGCCAATCAATATCCGCATACCCTGAATCATTTGTCTTTACTGTTCGTGAACAAAAGAAACCAAACTTTGCACCTACCCATCTTCCGGGTTTGGCCGCCAGCTTTTCACCAATGGGTTTAAATGTTTTTCCATCCTCAGAATAACTGAAATCACAAAATCCACCTTTGGTGACTTTAACCCTGAAATAAATATCAGTACTGTTTACCTTTTCTCCATCCTGTACTGTTGGTGATTTTCCTTTGTCGGCTTCCTTGCAAATACTGAAGGAAATATAGTTGCCATCTGTCTTTTTTACCAAGGATATAAAGGCATAATCCGCTCCATGAATAATGAGCCCGGCACGTTCCCCATCTAACCTTGGTTTGAAAGAGAGTTTGGTGGTAGCTATAAATTCCTCTGCTGGAAATTTTTGCATCAGCAAGTTAGGCAGATCCCAATAATTTTTTATACTATCAGGAAATTGATAAGAGAACAACCTCAGTTTTCCATTGGAAGGAAAAGCCCAGTATGGTCTTGAATTAGCCTGCCATTGCCATTGTGAACCAATCCGATAGCAATCGGATTTATTATCGCTGAATTCGTCAGACTCCGCAGGAGTAGTAATAGAACCTTGACTACCGGCAGGTAAGTAAGTTTTTCCAACATTCGGTTTCTTATACTGCAATACCGGTTGACCTTTTCCGCTACCTATTTTATCAATGCCAATCACAGGCCAATCGTTTATCCATTTCATCGGTTGCAGATGTAATACCCTTCCATATGCTTGTTTATCCTGGAAATGCAGAAACCAGTCTTCGCCTGTTTGGGTGGTTATCCATGCTCCCTGATGAGGGCCATTGATAACACTTTGACCCTGGTCCATCACAACTTTTCTTTCATAAGGACCGTAAATGTTTTTGCTTCGCAAAACTGTTTGCCATCCGGTAGAAACACCGCCTGCCGGGGCGAAAATGTAATAGAAACTATTTCGTTTATAAAATTTCGGCCCTTCAATAGTTGGGTCAGTATCGTGGCCATCATATACCATTACTCCTTCGTCAATTTTTTTAGTGCCTGTTGCATTCATTTGTTTTACTACGATGATGCTTTTGATACCGGCACGGCTTCCTGCATAAGCATGAACGAGATAAATTTTTCCATCATCATCCCATAGAGGACAAGGGTCAATCAATCCTTTACCTGCTTCTACTATTACCGGTTCAGACCAGGGGCCGGTAATTTTTTTTGCTTTAATTAAATAAATACCAAAATCCGGATCTGGGTAATATATATAAAATTCTCCTTTGTAAAAACGAATGCTTGGCGCCCACACACCACCACCATGCTGCACTTTGCTGAAATGTTCAAACGGCGGCTGACGTAATAACGCATGGCCGATGATTTTCCAGTTCACAAGATCTTTTGAATGAAGAATGGGTAAACCGGGTATATGATTGAAACTGGATGATACCATATAATAATCATCACCAACTCTTATAGCATCTGGGTCGCTGTAATCTGCATGAATGATTGGATTTTTATACGTGCCGTCGCCATTATCTGCTACCCATACTTTGGAAACAGGGTGAGTTTGAGCAATGACAGAAAATGCAGCAACTAATAAAACATCTATAAAGATTATCTTTTTCATTATTTAGGATTCCAGTCACTAAAAATATTTTTTATCGTATAGTTCTTTATTTCTTCATCTGACAGTTGTCTTGACCAGGTTACTCTTTTTGAAGGGTCTGCTGATGCACCGTAATTTTTATACTCTGCATACCGGGCAGTTTTGTAATTCTCGGTATTGTTCCAGTTGCTCCATCCCTCCGGTTTTATATGTTGACCAATAAAACAATGAATATACGTAACTGCCGCATAAGGCCGCCAGGGCCGGCCTAAAGAAAAATTATGCAGAGAAGTGTCACCGGTTAAGTAGCAGTCATTAAATATAAAACCAAATTCTTTTTCGGGTGGGGTAGAAGCTGCCGTGATATGTGAATTCTTCTTGCTATGGACATGACATTTCTCGAACCAAACAGTAGCCGCACCAAAAATAAAATCGGTAGTTCCCTCAATATAACACTGCTCGTAATATTGCCTGCTTGTAGCACTATTAGTGAATAATACATCCTGATTTCCGATGAAACGACAATTAATAAAAATAGCTTTATCACCATCTGATTCCATGGCTACAGCCTGTCCGGCTGTAAAGCCGGCATCATTTTGAAAAGTAATATTGCTGGCTGTAAAATTGTTGGCGAGTATTTTACAACTCCAGGATGTTCTGGTATTGATGGTATCACCTTTTGGAGAAATTTTACCCGTATGGTCATCGTAAGTTAAGATTGTTTTGAATTTGTCTTCGCCAATCAGCGTCACAAAATTTTTGGAGGAATCCAGCAGGAGCTTTTCTTTATAGATTCCATTTTTGATAAAAAGGGTTACTGGTTTTATATTATTTAGTGGAATTGCATTCAATGCTTCCTGAATAGTATTATAATTACCGCTGCCATCCTGTGCCACTATTAAGCGGGGTGGATAAGTAACCGTTTGCGCTACAGCTGTATACAGATAAAGTGAACAAATAATATAAATCAATAGCGTTTTCATACTAATTTGTAAAAATCTTTTTTAAAAAATCATCAATACATTTTACCGTAGGTTCAAACCAGGGGTCGAATAAACAAAAGGAATGAGGCGAGTTTTCAAAATGCCGGACTTCAGTATAAATATTATTGGAGGTTAATATTTTTATATAATCCTCCCGGCCGGCATGCATACGGGCAACATCACTGTTGATAAAAAGGGTAGGTGGGGTATTTTTGCCAGCATAAGTCAGTGGTGATCCCTGCTTCCACAGTTCAGGGTTATCATTTTTAGCATAGCCAAACCAGTTAGTAGCTGCGGAAATTCTTTTGCTGTCGTCGCCTTCGCCCGATTCAGGATGTATAAAGGCAAGTAATCCGTCCATATCAATCACCGCATCGACATGACTGCTGTACTTTGAATTACCGCTATTTCCTTCAAAAAGGGGGTTGCCATTTGTGGCACCCATAAATGCTGCCAGTTCACCTCCGGCCGAATGACCAGCCACTGCAATTTTAGAAACATCAATATTATATTTCTTTGCATTCCTGTTGATCCATCGTAATGCGCTCTTGATATCGTATACAGCTGCGGGATACAATGCTTCCGTAGAAAGTCTGTACCCCGGCGTAAAACAAACATAACCAAGACCGGCCAGCCGTTGTGCCAACGGGTGATGCAATGTTTTGTCTCCGCTTCTCCACCCGCCGCCATGAATGATAAGAATGGCCGGGAGGGGAGCCTTATTTCTTTGTTTTGGATAAAAGGCATCCAGCAACATTTCTCTCTTGCCAATCTTGCAGTAGGTAATATTACTTTTTACTTTAACCGAAGGAGAATGAAATTCTTCCACTATTTTAATAAAAGGGTAATTTTTTTTCGTAGATAGAAAAGCACTATTGATTGTATAAGAAGTATCTCTCTGGTTGGTGATACCTGCCACTGATTGCGAAACAGCCTTACACACGGTAGTACAAATAAAAATTATAAGGGCAAATTTTTTCATTTACTTCTTAACGGTGTTACAATAATTCTGTCTGCCAGTTCCAGTTTCAGTTTTTTGATTTCTGTCAGTACCAGCTCTGCTATCCTTCTGGCGCCATATTCATTAAAATGGGTATTATCTTTTTGCCCGACTGGATAATTCGGATGTTCAAGAGAATCCAATTGCATGAAAAGTAATTTTGAATTAACAGCGCCTAATTGATGTAGCAAATCACGACTTTTTGTATCGAGATCAATTACAGGGGTATTGTAAGATATACCTATCTCCCAAACCGCAGCTGAATACTCTTTATGTGTTTCCTGTATTTTTCCTTCCTTATCAAATCTCATTCTTGTGACAGGAGTAATTAAAACCGGGATAGCTTTTTTAGCTCTTGTTTCAGCAATGAATTTAATGAGGTTAGTTTTATAATCCGGAACAGGCGTGTAGCGGTCTTTGTACCTCTCTTCTTTTGCTTCGTCATTATGGCCAAATTGCATCAGTACATAATCGCCTTCCTGCAAACTGTCAGCAATCGGCTGCCAGCGGTTTTCACTGATGAAAGTTCTTGTGCTTCTGCCGCCCCTTGCCCGGTTATCAATTTTAACTGATGAATCAAAGAAATTGGCAAAGGGCATGCCCCATCCTGCCAGAGGTGTTCTGTTTGATTCATACGTACACATAGTTGAATCACCGATCAGGTACACGTTGATTTTCTTTTTTGCCGGATAGGCAAATGAAACAATTAACAGGATAACGGCACCGGAAATACTATTTTGAAATTTTCTTCTCATTTATTTCTTTACTGCAGGAATAATAATTCGTTCAGCCAGTTCTATTTTTAAATTTCTTATTTCTGATAACACTAATTGCGCTATCTTTCTTGCACCCAGTTCACTGAAATGAGTGTTGTCTTCTACACCATCAGGATAGTTAGGATGCTCACCTGGTTTTAGTTGATTGAATAAATAGCTTGAACCTTCAACTCCTATATCCTGCAACAGCGCCTGGCTTTTTTTATCAATGTCAATAAACAGCACATTGGTTTCTTTTGCCACAGTTCTTGTTATGGCAGAATATGCTTCATGTGTACTTTCCAATTTGCCGGTTGAATCAAATTTTCTTCTTGCAACCGAAGTTAATAATACAGGAATAGCTTTCTTATTGCTGGTTTCTGTTATATATTTTATCAAGTTTGTTTTAAATTCTTCCGGCGTTGTGGCAGTTTTCTTGGTAGGCACTTCATCGTTGTGACCAAATTGAATAAATACATAATCACCTTCGGTTAACTCATCAGTCACTGCTTTCCATAATCCTTCTGTCATGAATGATTTGGTGCTGCGGCCATTTTTTGCCCTGTTGTCAACCGTTACGGTTGAATCCCAAAAATTAGTAAAAGGCATACCCCAACCCGTTTCTGGCCAGGCTTTCTTTTCTTTTATTGACATCGTGGAATCGCCAATCATCCAGATTTTTATTTTTTTCTTTTCGGAAAAATCAACTGCCATCAGGGCTAAAAATCCGAATAGTAAAGAAGCTTTTCTCATGGCATCATTTTAAAAGACTGTTCAGATACACTTCAATATTAGTATATCCTTTACTCAGTTTATAAGTTGCTGCATCAGCAGCATCAGCAGAGTTTAAGCCATTCTTTTTTTCCCAATCATCGGGCATGCCGTCTTTGTCAGCATCAGCAGGGTTAGGTAAGGATTTCAAAAAAGGCCATGCATTAACTGTCATTTCATAGGGTGAGTGATGCGGATAACGTCCTTGTACATCAATCATAAATCCTGTTCTGTTCTTTACATCATTTATAATTCTTTCATCCAGTGTATCTCTTTTGTGACTGGCACCTGCATGATTTAATACAGCTTCAAATGCTGCTTCTGCTGTTTGTGTATTCATCGGCTCGGCAGTATGTGGCTTATCAATTACTGCATTTTTCTTGTCTTCTTCGGTGCCTCCGTTGCCCATATGTATGCCCAACCAGTTATTTTTTGAAACATCTTTTGCCTCGTCTACAACATTTCCATTTACATACCATTTGCCAAAACCAATTGTTTCAGTTTTACCTGGGTTTACAATCCGGGACCGTACATTTTTATTTGTTGAGGGGCCATATTTAAAATAATTGTTGGTTATATTGTAATAGCCACCTTCACCGGCATAAATATTATTTCCACCCCAGTTATAAATAACATTGTTGGTGTATTCAACAAATTCCTGGATGCCCTGCCTGTTTCCATTAAACCGTGGATTTCGATTATTGCAATGTGCAAATAAATTGTGATGGGCCGATACATGTTTTCCGCCCCAGATACCACCAAAGCCATGATGCTCCCAATCCTTATCACCTGTTTCGAAATGATAGGAATAGTTAAGCGGTTCTGAAATAATATTCCACTGAAACGTGGTACTGTCGCCATTATACACAGAAAAACATTCATCATTACTCCAGCTGAATGTGCAATGATCTATGATTATATTTTTTCTGCCCCCGCCACTGAACGCATCTTCTCCGCCACTACCGTCTACCATTCCTGCCTGGCGTTGCCATTTATCTCCGAGACGAAATCTTATATAACGAAGAATAATATTATCGCCGCCGAGGCTAACAGATTTATCGGCAATACAGATTCCATCACCTGGTGCTGATTGGCCTGCGATTGTTGCATTTGATTTTATAGAAATGGATGAATTCAAATGAATGGTACCAGAAACGGCAAAAACAATTATACGGGGTGTATTGGCAGTAGCCGCTTTTCTGAAACTACCCTCACCATCGTCATTTAGATTTGTAACGATATACACTTTGCCTTCCCGGCCACCTAAAGTATATTTGCCAAAGCCTTCAGCACCCGGAAAAGCAACGGGCAAGGAAAGTACTGCCTCTGATGTTACTTTATTCTGTTGGGCACAAGAAGTTAATGAAAGTAACCAAAGCCCGTTTATTATCAGCAATACTTTTTTCATTTTACTTATTTATCAGACGATGGTAGAAAAATAAGGCTGCACTAAAGCAGCCTTATTTATATAACTATATGAGAAAAATCTATTAATAGCCAGGGTTCTGTTTCAATTGCCCCTGGTAAGAAGCAATCGTGGCAACATCAAATGGAAATAATTCACTCTTTCCGGGAACAAAATAAAAAGCCAGTCCCTGCCAAAGAGGCAACCCATCAATTGCACTGGCTGTTGTTAAATGCTGTGCCCAATCTATGCGTACCCATTTTGTTGCAGGTACTTGTGTTGTTCCGGTCGTACCAGTCGGAGGTACTTGTGTTGGTCTCCAGAATGGTTGTCCCCCTCCAATACTGTCTCTTGTAGTATAATACACAATTTCTTCTCCTACATTCTTATAATAGATGTACTGTGGAACATTAGTGTAAGGAGCTATCCTGTCCCTGATTTGCTGAATCTTTGTTCTTGTTTCAGCAATTTTTGCAGTCAATAAATTCCAACGAATAAGATCATATTTGCGGATTGCCTCATGACCAAATTCAAGATATCTTTCATTTACAATTGCAGTAAAGAATCCTGCTTTATCAACCGGCGTAACACCAATTAATCCTGTATTTCCCCGATAAGCCCTTTTTCTTACTTCTTCAAACGCGGAAATGGCTGCAGCTGTTGGACTTCCATTTATTTCATTAACTGCTTCAGCATACATCAGCAATACATCAGAGAATCTGATCATGGACCAGTTGTATCCAACATTCAATACTGTACCCGGTAGCAATGGAACTCTCCAGTCACGACGGTATTTACCAGTGTTTAATTCACCGATACGACGCTGGCTTTTAATATTTGTTGAATTAGTAACCTGGTAATGTGTTAATGTAACATCTCTCCGGGTATCTACGGAATCAAAGGCATAAAAATAATTAGGTAACATTTGAACACCGCCACCACCTGCTCCATATCTGGACGCATTGTTAAGAGTTGGACCATCATAATTACCCATGCGGCTGTCACTATTTCCATTTCCTCCTCCTGCACCAACTTCCCAGATTATTTCACCCTGCGGGTCATATACGAAGGAGGTGACATTTCTCCAGATGCTTTCATAATTAGGATTCAACGTATGCTGATCCCTTCTTGCCATCAATTCTTCACATTCAGTTTTTGCAATATTATAATACGTCAGATAGTCAGCTCTTCGTTCCATTTGTCCATTGCTGCGAAGTGAATAGCCACCACGGTGCAGTGCCATTCTTGCCCTTAATGCTTTTGCAACACCTTTCGTTATTTTTTCATTTCTTGGACCTGCATCTGTTCTCCAGGGGAGTAGATCTCTTGCGACTGCAAGGTCGGCGATCAATATATCATAAACCGAATCCCGGTTTGACTTAGGGATGAAAAGGTTAGATTGTTTATAGGCGGCAATCATTGGGGCAGGTACATCTCCCCAATTTTGTATTAACTGAAATAAAAACTGTGCTCTCAGTGTTAACGCTTCACCATGTAAACGCTTCAGAGCAGCCTGTTCAATTGCTGTTCCACTGGTATATTGTGGCATCAAAGGAATTTGCTCAATACAGAGGTTTGCTTTTTCTACCCCACGATACAATTGACGGAAAGGATTGGTAATTTCTGAATTGGTAAGTAACAACTGGTACCGGCCAACACCACGACGACCATTATCTATATTTCCACTTACAATTCCTTCGTCAGTGTCATAAGGATAATACATACTGATACGGATTCCGTAGCCATTGTCTCCCTGTAGTTCATCATATACACCAACAAGGGCAGTGGTGGCATTGGATATATCTGAGAAAGCCTGTTCAACACTGTATTGCGAAACCGGCTCAACTTCTGTATATTTTTTACATCCCACCTCAATGAATAAAGCAACCAGCATTATTAAACCTGCAAATTTTTGAAAGAAATTATTTTTCATATCGAATAATTTTTTTGATTTAGAAAGTAACGTTTACACCAAATAACCATGTTCTTGCTCTAGGATAGGCAGCAAAATCCACACCCGGAGTCAGGGGGTCGCTTCTCCTTGCTGTTACATCAGGGTCATAACCGGAATAGTTTGAAATTGTGGCAAGATTATTAACTGTGCCAAATATCCTGAAATTTGAAATCTTCATTTTTCCTAAAATATTTTTTGGTAATGTATAACCAAGTGTGACATTATTGAAACGCAGGTAAGAACCATCTTCAACTGCCCATGAATGTAACCACCAGCGTTGTACCCGTACCGGTGTCCATATCGTGGCATTAGCGTTTAACTTGGCTAATTCGGCAGGGTCGGTAACTCTGGTACCTTCTGCATTAATATAGGTAAAACGGTTGTTCATAATATCAAGCACATTAAGGTTAGGAAAAGCACCATCAGTCCATTCCAGTTTGTTGGCGTTATAAATATCATTACCCACTACAAAGTTCACAAATACGGATAAATCGAAATTTTTGTAAGTAAATTGATTTGACCAACCACCGGTGAAATCAGGATTGGCATTACCGATCACCTGTCTGTCACCATCGGCAGTAATCACACCATCGCCATTCAAATCTTTCCATTTCAAAGAACCGGGTTGTGGTGCACCATAAACACCATTTACAGCAATTCCTGGTTTAATGGTATAAACAGCAGTAGTCGAATTGTAATTAAAATCATCAATTTTATAAAAACCATCCGTTACAAATCCATACATTAATCCGACCGGCTGGCCAACCTGAACAAGATAATCATCAACACCATCTGTACCCTGCCATCCGGAATTTCTTGTTTGTGATTGTATGCCACCAAGGCTTTCAACCTTGTTTTTATTGAAGGCGATATTAATATTGGAATTCCAGGTAAAATTTTTCTTTTGAATAGGAGTGGCACCTAACTGAATCTCTACGCCCGTATTGGAAGTGGCTCCAATGTTTTGTAATTGAGAAGTATATCCCGTAGTTGGTGGAATGGCAACTGCTAATAAAAGATCTTTAGCACTGTTTTTATAAACGTCAATAGTAAGCTGAACTTTGTTTTTAAACATTGCGAGGTCAATACCAAAATTACGGGTAGTATTTTTTTCCCATCTCAGATCAGGATTTGCCAATGCAGTAGGAGCAAAGCCCGGTAGTATCGAATGGTTAAATGCATATTGACCTGTAACTCCATATAATTGCAGGTATAACAGATTGTCAATACGGTTATTTCCTACTGCACCATATCCAAACCTTATCTTACCGTCATTTAACCAGGTGGCTTTGTCAAAAAACTTTTCTTTAGAAAATCTCCAGGCCACCGAGCCCGACGGGAATACAAGCGTGCCATTATTTGAACTAAACTTAGATGACCGGTCAGATCTTATATTGAAATTGGCAAGATACTTATCATCATACGCATAACTTGCCCGGCCAAAGAACGATGCAATGCGGGCAGGAGGCTGTACAAAAGAAGTAGGTAAAGGTTGTGCTGAACCAGTAGGTGCTGACCCAAGACCCATGTTAGCCAGCGCTTTTTCAGGAGAAATATCAGCTGGAAAATAACGGGTTTCAAAAGAACTTTGTTTTGAACGGACATCTACTACTTCTTCTCCTGCAAGCAATGTAATATCATGGTGATTATTCAAATTAGAAAGGGTGTATTGCAGGGTGTTAGAATTACTAATGGTATGATTGCTTTGCTGACCTATTGAAGCAACGGGTAGTGAGGCTGCATTGCGGGCAGTACCGGTTATTTTGCTGTAGAAAAGGTCTGTTCTTACAGCCGCATTATCAAATCCAACTGTTGATCTGAAAGTAAGATTTTTAATAATGTTATAACTGAAATAACCAGTCAGGTAAACAGCCCTGGTATATTGCCTTCTGTATTCTGCCTGTGTTAATATAACAGGATTGGTAGCACCAGAAGATGCCAGGAAATAAGCTTCATCAAAATCATCTATTCCAAAACCGGGTCTTGGTAATTCGAAAGGGCGGTAATTAATTGCATGGCGAAGACGGTTAGTGGCTCTTGTTCCACTGTTAGTAGTGCCAGCTCCCTGAATTTCCTGATCAAGATAACGGGCAGTAAAGCCAACTCTTAATTTATCTGAAGCTTTATGGTCAATTTTAAAGTTGACTAATTTTCTGTCAAAACCTGACTCAATTTGTATACCATCTTCCTTATTGGCAGATAGACTCAAATTGAAGGTGGTAGTTTGGTTGCCGCCATTTACAGAAACGTTATGCGTGTTAAAATTTGCCTTTCTTCCAAACACTTCATCCTGCCAGTTAACAAAGGTTACATTCTTGTAATTGGCTAATGTATCCCAGGTGGTGCCGTATGTTTGGGCAAAACTTGCACTGTCCGTAGCAGTTCCCCTTGTTCTCTCCCATTGCCAACGAACAAAATCATAAGGCTTCATCACACCTTGAAATTCAGTAAGCTTACGATAACCGTAAGAGCCATTATAACTTACTTGTGTTTTACCATTTCTTCCTGATTTTGTGGTAATAATTATAACACCATTGGCACCTCTTGCACCATATATGGCAGTAGTAGATGCATCTTTTAATACATCCACTGAGGCAATATCCTGCGGCGAAAGAACAGATAAAGCATTTTCCACCTGTACACCATCAACAATATACAAAGGTGAATTATCCTGGGTAATAGACCCGCCACCTCTTACTCTTACTAAAATGTCGGCACCGGGTGCTCCTTCAGTAGAAATCAACTGGACACCGGCCAATTTTCCCTGCAATGCTTCGGCAGCAGAAGACAAGGGAAAATCTTTGAGTTGTTTTGAACTGACAGAAGAAACAGAACCTGTAAGGTCTTTTCTTTTGATAGTACTATAGCCCACTACCACCACATCATCAAGCGCTTTAACATCAGCTATTAATTCTACATCAATAACAGTTCTGCTATCTATAGCAGTTTCGTAAGAAATAAAAGAAGCACTGGAAAATACAAGAGTTGTCGATTTACTGTCAACCATAATCTTGTACCTGCCTTCAGCATCCGTAGTAACTGCTGTTTTAGTTCCCTTTACAGAAACTGAGACAGCAGGAGCGCCTTGTTTGTTTTCCGAAGAAGTAACAGTACCTGTTATTTGTTTTCCCTGTGCAAATAATTGATTTTGGGAATAGCCTGTTAAGAGTAACATCAACATTCCCATAAGTTTAAAAATTCTCATCATA